>CALAEM010000047.1 GCA_937890985.1 uncultured Treponema sp.
GTAGGAATTTTCCGCCAAGCTGCTGCACATAAACCGAAAAAAGCAAACTGCGTCTTTAATGCAGAGAGCCGCTAACGGCTCTCGTCAGTGTGCGGTGCCTGCTTTTCCGTATCACATCAATTAAATCTTAACCGAAGAAATATTTTCTGGAACGTCCACGCACTTCAGTTTTTATGGCTAGCAGGATTCTGACAAGACAGTTTTCCATATTTTGCCTGAGCCGTCGGCTTTTTCGAGAGAAGGCGTGCATTCTCCGTTTACAAAAGCGTAATCGTTTTTTAGCGGTTTATAATTTTCGATTTTGTCTTGAATGATTTTAAGCATCTTCGCCCTGTCTTTTGGGAGAGCACCTCGTACCCTAAACTCAAGATAATCGTGGAAGCCGTCATAAAAAATCGGGCTGCCGTCATCACCTAAAAGCTCGACTAATTTTTTTTCTTCTTCAAGGTTTTCCATCTCGCTTGCAGCCGCATATTTTCCAGACTTGATATCTTTATAAAGTAGTCCCTCTTTGTGGAGAAACATTGAAAAATTTATGACGCGTACTGGTTTTGTCTTGTTTAAAAATTCTGCCGTTGCTTTTGCATTTTCAATACTTCTGCCTTTCCCAGCAATGCCCGTCATAATGTGGGCTCCGAAAGAATAGCCGTGCTTTTGTATTTTCGAGATTGCTCTTTCGGCTTCAGCCATTGTGTGATCCTTATTCATAAATAAAAGAACATCGTCCAAGCCGCTTTCTATTCCGATATAAAGAGTTCGAATGTCCTGTGCATAGAGAGTTTCCAATTCGGCATCGCTTTTTTGTAAAATGCCTGTGATTGTCGCGTCCATATTTATGCAATTACAATCGGGAAAATACTCATGAATTAAATTCAATATTTTTAAAAGATGCTCCGTTTTTAAATCGAAGGCACTTCCATCTCCTAAAAAAATTTTTGAAAGATTGCCGTTTAAATTTTTTACGCGTATAAGCTCCGCTTCAATTTCTGAAAGAGCTAACTCTCTATATTTTATGTCGCGAAATAAATTACAAAACTTACACTTATTATATGAGCAACCGACCATTACGGGAAGCATAAAAGAAGAACGCTCCATCGGCGGTCTACAAATTCTACCTTCATATTCCATAAACTACCCTCTTTCCAGCCTTCGTATCTAAAAAGTCTTTAACTTCTTTAAAATCTACTCTATTCTCAGGTATCTCAAAAATTAAAAGCAATTCTGCTGAGTATTTGATTTTATGGCAAGTCAAGTAATCTCTTATCTCTCTTTTAGGATCATCCTGATTGGTATTAAAAATATATCGATAAATCCTAGTCATTATTCTAATCCTAAAGTTCTTGCAGCTACTTTTAGCAATTCTGGATAATCTATTCACTCCAACTCTGATAATTCAATAAAAACAAATCCCTCTAATTCACTTTGTTCAATCAGCTGTTTCGTCTGCTCATTGACATATATATTTCCTCCGATATCCTGTTTTAGTACAAATATTTTGGAATTTTCATCATTCAAATGAGGATTAAAAACAGTTTTTTTTATTTCTAAAATTCCTGAATGATCGGAAAAATAAACGATATCGGATTTAGCTTCATCTAAACAATCTAATGCATTTATTATATGCATAAAATAGTATTTTCCTAACTTACCGGTTTCTAAAGGGAAAATTTCAACATAATCGCCAAAATACGGCTCCAATACATCTTTTGCTCTCTGACTGATAGCTGGAACAGAAAAAACCGGATAATCTCCTAATACTCGCTCTTTTTTATCTCGTATTGGTTTACATCGTATCACATGCTCACATGTTCCTAAAGGTTTTGCGGTCAAATTTAGACCATGAAAAAAATCAAACCAGTTGCCGATATATTCCAACCACATATAGTTCTCTGGCTCATTTTCCAAAATATATATCTTCATCAAAATGTTCCCTCCAAAATTTTTTACATTCCTAGCAGTTTGCTCAACAATATGATGCCAAGCCTTTCCATAATGGTTATTCATTTATTATTTCAATCGAGGCTTTGGTAATATTAAAACTCAAATTATCTATATTTATTTTATTATTTTTATAGATAATAGTTTTTCCTATTTTACTTTGAGCAATATCATATCCGACACTTATAACTCCGTCTAATTGTAAAAAATCAGTAATTTCCCAAACTGTATTATTTAAAACACCCCTCCTGTTCTGATATAATAAATAACATAAAGTTAAATTAACAAAGACTGCAAATCTTAACCTCATATTTACTCCGCAAGCACCTTTATAATCTTAAAATTACAGCGTTGCAAACTTTCTCTGAAATTCATTATACCTTCAAAATGAAAAACCAAATCCTCGTAAAGTTTTATGCAAAAGCTTTTAACGAATCTTAAAGATTATACCGAACAAAATCAACGTGCATATAAACTGCAAAATCAAAAAGCGGATTAGCACTTGCTCAACCGACCAGTTGTTTTTTTTGCGCATGTGATCGTGAAGCGGAAATCGAATATTCTTAAAAAGCGGAATGTGAAAAAATCGAAGCATAAACACCTTCAATAATCCCGTGCCACCATTGATAAACATAATCGATGAACTCATCAAAATTAAAAACGGGTTTTTTGAAACAAGCACCAAAATCGAAATAAAAAAGCCGAGTGCTCGTGAACCAGCATCGCCCATCAAAACCGAGCTTGGATGTGCATTGTGCCATATATAGCCGATTAAAACACCAGCAAGCGAAAAAATAATAACCGCCCACCGAGCTCCGTCTTGAATGTTCGGCACAAGCAAGTACTCGGCAACCTTGACATGCCCCAGCACAAAATAAAAAATACTCCCCAAAGATAACAAAGCCATTAACACGAGCATACCCGAAAGCCCGTCCACACCGTCTGAGCAGTTCGTTGTGTTAATCGAAAACCAAATCAGCGGAATTGACACGATAAAAAACACGGCAGGATGAATATTATAAACATTGCTGGTAAAAGGAAACCAAAACTGCACGTTTTGCTTAAAATACAAAAAGTACAGTGCTACACATGCAACCACAGCAATAATCAAGTCCAACGTCCCTTTCAAGTATTCGCCCCAAGACTTTGTTGACCTGTCGTCCAAAAAACCTGTCAGCATCGAAGCAAGCGTCAAAAGCAAAACGCAAGTTTGAAAAAACGACGGAATAATCACCAAAAAAGTCAGCAGCACAAAAAAGCTGATAAACACAACACCAGCACCAGTAGGCTTTCCAATCGCAGCATTAGGGTTAACCGTAAATTCGCGACCGCGGTCTTTCGGCAACAAACCATAAAACTTCGGCAACAACCAAACCGTCACAAAAAAACCTGCAAGCAAAGCAATACCGATAAGAACCGTGTGCGAGCCTAAAAGCCGAAACGGCCCAAAATACTCATGTAAAACATCCGACAAAAAATAAAGCATAACATCACATTGTATCAATCTATTTTATATTTTCAAGGCTGCCATCAAAATCATCATTTCCAACTATCCTTTGCCCCATTCACCGAATGCTTATCCACGTGCTCATCTGGCGGCGGTTTCTCCGCCACCAGATGAGCTTCTTTTATGTAAAGCATTTTCGGAATACGCTTGTTGAACATCGTACAGCCTTGTTGTAAATCACCAAAATATCTCTGTAGCTTTGGTTAAAACTGCAAAGCTTTTTGAGAAAAAACAAAACGCTTTATTTTTAGCTTTTTCGTTTAAGCGAGAGCTTCGGTGTTTTACCTGCCAAAGATAATCGGATAGCAAGGTTGAATTTATTTTACATTTACGCTTGAGGTTGGTTGATTTTTGGTGGGCATTTTCGAAAACGTTAAAATTAAAAAAGCATACGATTGACAAAAATTAGATTATTTCGTAAAATCAAGGCAACATAATTTGAAGGAGTTTTTATGGCAGGAAAATTTGAGTACTATAAAGACAAGAAAGGAAAGTACCGCTTTCGCTTGAAGGCTGGTAACGGCGAAATTATCGCAGTTGGTGAAGCATACGAAAGCAAGGCTGGCTGCTTGAATGGCATTGAGTCGGTTCGCAAAAATGCAGCCGATGCGGACGTTGTCGAATCAGACAACTAGCCGTCAGTTAAAAAGCCGCTTGGCATTTTTCGACAAGCTCGAACGCGAAGCGGCTTTTTAATTTAACTTGTCATCTCAGTTCTCCGCATCATCGCAATCGTATCGGCATTCACGCCGTGCGTGTGGCTTTTTTTATCGCGTTGGTTAAATCCGCAAAGTCCTGCACAGTTAGCGTTTCAGCTCGTTTTGTTTGCAACTCAGGCGACAAAACCTCATCGAGCAATTCAACTGGATACTCATTTACTTTGAGCCACGTTTGCAAATTATTCTTGAGAGTTTTTCGCCTTGTGGCAAAAAGACCTTTCACCAAGCTAAAAAAAAGTTTTTCGCTTCCTGAAAATTGCGTTGTGTAAAGGGAAGTTTTTTTTAGCGAAATTGCTTTTGACACAACATTGGGCTGCGGAAAAAAACATGAAGCCCCGATTGTTTGAATGCTTTCAGTTTCGTAAAATGCTTGCACCAAAACAGACGCCGCCGAATAATCATCGCCTACTTTCGCACAAAATCTGTCGGCAACTTCTTTTTGCACAGTTACCAAACATTCATCGAAAATCACGCCGTTTTCGATTGTATCCAAAATCAACGTTGCCGCAATGTTGTAAGGAAGGTTTCCAAAAAAATAATCAGGCTTTTTCACAGCTAGCTGCTTTTTCCACGTCCGAAGAACGTCGCCTTCAACTAACGTAAAATTTTCAAGCCCGCTAAAATTATCGTGCAAAATTTTAATAAAACCCTTGTCGATTTCAAACGCAACAACATCCGCCCCAGTTTTCAAAAGTAAGTCCGTCATACTACCAAGCCCCGGCCCTACTTCCCAAATTGTACTTTCAGATGTCGCATTCAAACTAGCAACCAATTTTTTTCTGATATTCTCATCAATCAAAAAATTTTGTCCAAACTTTTTTTGCATGTGCAAGCCATTCGCATTCAAAATTTCCCTTAACTTTGCAGGCGAATTATAGATTGAAGTTTCCAAGTTTCATTCTCCTTTGCGAAATATCTTTTTGAAAATATAGACACAATACACCTAATGCAATCGCTGTAACCGTCCAAAGAATTGCAGTAAATAAATCGCTGGTATCAAACGATAATTTTCCACTCAACCAATTAACCGGAAGCATTATACCATCATACAAGCGATTGAGTATCGCCCCCAAAAGCGGTGCAGCCTGCGGAATAATTCCAGCCACAAATAGTGCTGCAAGCCCCAAGACCAAAAACCACGAAATGAGCGGACTGACAATTGAACTCGAAAGCAATCCGATGAGCGTAATTCGCTTGAGCGTAAAAACAATGAGTGGCAAAGTAAAGGCTTGAGCTCCAAATGATGCACTAAATGATGAAAGAACCGCTTGCGGGATTTTTCCTTCACCGATTCGCGAAAGAGCTTCTCCGAAAAGCAAAATCCCTGCAAGTGCTCCATACGAAAGCATAAATCCGAGCGTTATAGCTTCCTGCGGCTTCACTGTCAAGTGGAGCAAAAACATACCGCACAATGCACTCAGCACACTCACCCGAACGCCCAAAAGTCTCGCCGTGATAAGAATCGCAGCCATTCCAAGAGCCCTGTTTAACGACGGTGCAGCCCCCGCAAACCAAACAAACACGGCGATTGCCGCAAGCGAAATAAATCCAGTCGCTTTTTTGCCCGCAAAAGGCTTGAAAAGTTTTTCGCTTGCACCGCTCACAATTGAAACGTGCATTCCAGAAAGAGCCAACACGTGAGCCAAACCGCAGTCCGTAAAAGCCTTTGACACAACAGGTGCCAAAAAATTTTTGTCAGCCGAAATTAATGCGAGGAGCAAAGCACCTGCCGCTCCCCAAGAGAACAAAAGCCGCATCACTTGAAATCGAAGCGTTCCGCGAAAGCGTGCAATCGGCGAGTGCCAGCCCAAAAAAGCCGGCAATTCATTTTCTGCAAAAAAGCAAGCAACGCCACCTTCGCTTTGTGAATATTTCGCCCTCACATTCACCGTCGCACCACTTGCAAAAACCGTGCAGACGGCACCTTCCGCAGAATCTTCGCCCGATTGCGAAAAAAGCCTTTTTGCTTTGACGAGCGAAATTCCGCCCGAAAGATTTTGCTCAACTACCGCTTTCGGTAAAAATATTTTCGCATTTCCGCTTGCCGAAAAACGACTTCCTCGACTGTCCTGCACTTCTTTCAAAACGCAATCCACTGAAAAATATTTTAACGAAGGCTTTGGCTCACCAGTAAGTTCTGCGGTAATACTTGCGATTTGTTGAAAAGGCAAAAGAGCTTCCGTTTTAACAAAAGCTTCAAGCCTCGCTAACGCAGCAAAAGCCAAAACTAAGCCAACTGCCGACCAAACAAGCAAGCGTTGAAGCCGCTTGTCTTTTGCAAAAAAGGCAGCCGCCACACAAAAGGCAAAAACAATCAACGCAAAAACACGCGGAATGTGCAATCCATAAAAAACGTAAAACGCAACACTCGCAACCAAGCCGGCACACACCGCCGGAATAACAGGCTTTTTTAAAAAACCGCTCCCTACCATTTTAACCTCGCGATAGAATCGCGGGCTGCCTTTTTGATATTTTCAGAATATTTTAAGTAGTCAACATAGACCAAATAATCAAATGCGTTATTGTCCCCAAGTTCGCCCACGGCATTAATAGTGGCAAGCACAACTTGCTCGCTGTACGGTCGTCCCTTTTCCGTGTCGGAATTAAGAAGACCTAAAAAGACAACCAATGCATTTGCACATTCTTTCGAGCCTAAAACCGCCATGCAGTTAATCACTCGCACCAAGTCTTCTTCATGTGCATTGCCGCTTCGATATCGCGACTGAACTCTGTAAAAATAACTGATAACCAAGTCAGTTGCACTTTGCCAACGTTTTTCCGTGAGAAGCGTCAAAGCTGTGTCAATCAATTTTTTACTCAAAGCTTCCTGCACCTGCAACGAATCCAATGCAACTGACAAACTTAAATCGGTTATATGTGCGAGTTCAGCGTCGGAAATCGACGAGTTTTCCCGTGCAATTTCAAAGGCTGCCCATGTAGAATATAGCTCTTTTTTTTCTATAATGTGCACAAGTTCATCAAAAAAATTTACAGGAATTTTTGAAAGAGCCACTTTGCAGGCATTTTCCACATCCGCGTCAGCAGTTTGGATAAAACTTTTAAACAAAAGCGAAAACGAAGCCTTATCGCCAACGGCTCCCAAACAGTCAATATACGCAAATAGAAGGCTCTTTGAATACACCTGCCCCGAAATGCTTTTATAAAAAAGCGTCTCAAATTGTGCGTTTAGGTCTTCAACCAATTTCGCATCGGTGATTTTATACGCCTGAAAAGCCTTCACACAAATTTCCTTAAAAGAGGCATCCCGCACTTTGAGAAACAGCAACCGAATCGGAAGAACCGCTTCGGGAGTTTTTAAACGCGACAAAGTTTCCGTCGCCGTAATTGCAATCTGAAGCAGCACTGGGTCATTTTCCAAAAGGTCGTAATTCGAGTCGACAAAATCCAAAGCCGAAAGAAAAAACACCGCACTCGCTGCATCGGCATTACGGCTCGCATCACGCACCAGTTCGTACTTTGTATTTAAGTTCGCTCGAGCAAAATTCCTGCGATACGATAAAATTTGACTTTCCGTATTTTGCGAAAAAAGTAAAGTACCCGTCAACAAAAAAAAGCAAAGCGAAACAAACTTCTTCATATAAACTCCCAGCTCCAAATTATACCGATTTAAAAAAATTTTACAATTAAAAAGTTTCATTCACACGTGCAAATCAATTCTTGAAAATGTGAAACGCTCAAGCTTTCAATGCGTCATTGTATTCATTAACCGAATACTCATCCACGGGCAACCTTTTGGTTGCCATCCTGTGCCAATCGTTGACCATCGTACATCCTTGTACGATGGTCAACTCGAGTTTGCTGACGCAAAC
>CALAEM010000048.1 GCA_937890985.1 uncultured Treponema sp.
CTTTGGATTTTGAGACGCTTTCAACCTCAGTTTTGGGCTATGCCCAAAACTGCCCCCTAACGCAAACGTCGTTGGTCTTTTGTACACCGCCATCCTTGGCGGCACGGAAGCGGTTTAAGAATTGACGTCCTTGTCAATTCGTGCACTTCGAGTTTTTCATTCGAAAAACTCGGTAGTAATTTTGTACACCGCCATCCTTGGCGGCACGGATGCCGCCGGTTATAAGCCCCGCGATGTTTGCGTCAGCAAACTCGAGTTTACCATCGTACAAGGATGTACGATGGTAAACGGTCGGAACAGGATGGCAACCGAAGGTTGCCCGTGAGTTGCTCTTTCGGTGTGAAAAATTCCTAATTTCGGTACATCACGTGAGTTGCCGATTTGTGGACATCTTCGCAGGCTTCTTTGAATGCCTCGACGACCGTCGGGTGCGGATATGTTGTGTCGAGGATTTCGGAGAGTTTTGCTTTGGCTTTGATGAGGCTTCCGACTGTACCGATGATGTCGGTTGCAGCTGGACAGAGCATTTGGCAGCCGATGAGCGTTTCGTCTTCGCTGAAGACCACTTTGATAAAGCCGATTTCCTGACCGACAATGCAGGACTTGCCGTTTGAGCCGATTGGGATTTTGCCCGTTTTGAATGGGATGTTTTTTTCGGTGCATTCTTTTTCGGTTACGCCAACGGAGGCGGCTTCGGGTGTGGAATACAAGCACGACGGAATGAGGTCGTCTTTGGGTTGGAGCTTTTCACCTTTTTGAGCTCGCAGCAAGTTTTCCACGACGAGCGTTCCTTGACTTTCGGCGTTGTGTGCGAGCATTATGTTTCCTTTCACAGCGTCGCCGATTGCAAAAATGTTCGGCTTGTTTGTGCGTAAAAAATCGTCCGTAATAATTCCGCGACGGTCAAATTCGACGCCTGCTTTTTCGAGCTGAATGTCCGCAACTTGTGCGACACGCCCGATGCAAACGATAACCGCGTCGGCGGAAATTGTTTGCTCTTTTTCTTTGAGCTCGTAAGTGCAGGATGTTTTGTCGAGTTTAGTAACTTTCGCACCGTTGATAATTTTCACGTCGCGTTTTTTTAGAATTAACGCCGACTGCATTCCGATGTCTCGATCGAACGGCGGCAGGATTGTTTTTTCCAATTCGACGACGGTAACGTCGATTCCCATTTGGTTGTAAAATGTTGCAAACTCAATGCCTATAACGCCGCCGCCGACGATTACGACGCTTTTGAATTGAACAGGTTCGCGGCCAAGTATTTCGTCGGAGCTGAGTGTGTTTTCGATGCCTGGAATCGGCAAGGCGAAAACTTTTGAGCCAGTTGCGATGATTAGATTTTTGAACTCGTAGCTTGTCCCGTTGACACTGACGGATTTATCGCTCTCGAGTTTTCCTTCGCCTTGCAGAAATTCTACACCAGCGTTTTTAATCAAACCCTCAATGCCCGAAACCAATTTGTCAACGGTGGCGTTTTTTTCTTCATAAAGTTTTTGCAAATCGTAACTCGCAGAGCCGAACGAAAAGATTTTGCTTTCCGTTGCTTCATAGTAGTTTTGCGAAACGTGCAAAAAAAACTTTGTGGGAATACAACCGCGATTCAAGCAAGTTCCGCCAAGTTTGTCTTTTTCAATTAAAAGCGTTTTTAAACCAGCACGCCCAGCTTTGATTGCAGCAACATAACCGCCTGGGCCACCGCCCAAGATAATCAAATCATACATTGTAAAACCTCTTTGCCTTCGATAATGAATTGCTTGATTATACAGCATAGTTTTTTTTATTGCAAGGCGGGCAGCTATTTTGTCACTGTATTCATAAACCGAAAGTGCAACCGATGTGGAACATTAAAATCCTGTAAGGATTTTAATGTTCA
>CALAEM010000049.1 GCA_937890985.1 uncultured Treponema sp.
ATTAAAATCCTTGCAAGGATTTTAATTCGCCCCGTGGATAAGCGTAAGCCGTTTACAGATGCAAAAAACAGAAAAAGATTTTTGAGGATGATTTATTTCAGAGTTGCCTTGATTTTTCGTTTTGTTTTGTGTTATAATCGCGGCGGAGGATTTATGATACCTATAATAGCTTTGAGTGCGTTAGCTTCTATTTTTAGTTTGCACGTGCATGCCGGATTGCGGGTTACGCTTGGGGCGGTGTTTTTGATTGTTGGTTTGGAGCGATGCAAAAAACTGCCAGTGTTTTTGACTACTTTTTTTACTGGGCTTGCTGTTGTTTTTTTGAGGATAGTTGCTCAAGTTGTGTTCGACAAGTTTTCGTTCGCTGACGTATTTAATTACTCGGTAAATTATTCGATTGAGATATTGTTTTATTTGGGATATGCATTTTTTTATTATATCATTGTTCGAAAAAATTCTGCAACGTATAAAAGTCCGCTTGTGCCGCTTTTGATTATTTGCGACTTCGGAGGAAATGCGATTGAATATGCTGCACGATATTTTTTGTTGCGTCCAGAACTCGAAACGATTACGTTTCCAGTGATACTTGCTATCGCAGTGATACGCTCGGTTTTGATTTGGATAATGTTAAAATATCTTTTTGAAACTCGAAACGATTAGCTGATGTGCAAAGATTTATGGTGAGGATATAATTATGGATTTAATTAGAGTTTGTGTTGATTTTATAAACGGTATTTTGTGGGATTATGTTTTGCTGGTAGGTCTTGTCGGAGTTGGTGTTTTTCTTTCCGTTAAGTTAAAATTCCCGCAAGTGTTCAGGATGTTTCCAGCCCTTTCGCAAATTATCCGTGACATTAAAAATAAGGTGAAAGTTCCTGCTGGAAGAATGACTCCGTTTCAGTCTCTTTCCACTGCGATTGCCGCACAGGTTGGCACTGGAAACATTGTCGGCGTTTCCACGGCAATAGCTGCAGGTGGTCCTGGAGCTGCATTTTGGATGTTGCTTTCGGCGTTTTTCGGAATGGGAACTATTTTTACGGAAGCTGTTTTGGCACAGATTTTTCGAGAAACTAAAAACGGCGAGTTGGTAGGCGGTCCCGCATATTATATTAAAAACGGATTGAAGGCAAAGTGGCTTTCGAATATTTTTGCCGTTTTGTGCATTGTTGCTTTGGGGATTGTTGGCATAATGGTTCAGTCCAACTCGATTGCAGGTTCGATGGAGGAGGCGTTCGGATTTCCGAAGGTGTGGATTACTGTTGGGCTTTTGGCGGTGGTTGGAGCTATTCTAACAGGTGGAATGGGACGCATTGCAAAGTTCACAGAGAAGGTTGTGCCTGTCATGGCGTTTTTGTATATTTTTGGCTCAATCGCAATTATGATACTGAACGCTGGAAATTTTTTGCCAGCACTCAAAGCTATCATAACTGGTGCGTTTAATCCGAGTGCAATCGGCGGTGGCGTTTTGGGTATCACGGTGCAGCAAGCGATACGGTACGGACTTTCGAGAGGGCTTTTTTCAAACGAAGCTGGAATGGGCTCGACGCCGCATTCGCACGCCGTCGCTAGTACCAATCATCCAGCGGAACAAGGCTTTATCGCAATGATTGGCGTTTTCATTTCAACGTTTTTAATTTGCTTGAGCACCGTTATGGTAAACATTACTTCTGGTGCGTACGATATGTCGATTCCAGCTGCAATGATGTCGCAGTCGCATGTCGCAATGACGCAGGTAAGTTTTTCGCTCAGTTTCGGCTCGTTCGGTGCAGGTTTTCTTTCAATCGCACTAACCTTTTTTGCACTGACGACAATTGTGGGCTGGTATTTTTTTGCCGAGTCGAACGTTAAGTTTTTGGCAGGACAAAATAAAATCATCATTGCAAGTTTTAAGTTTATTGTGCTGGGTTTTATCGTCTTTGCAATGAACATGAACACACAATTTGTGTGGAAGCTCGCAGACTTGTTTATGGGCTTGATGGCTTTGCCAAATATTATTTCACTGGTGCTTCTTTCTAAAAAGGCAAAGCTTGTGCTTGATGATTACGATGCAGGCAAAAAGAAAGGCAGCATTTCGTGGAACTACGAATATGAATAAAGCTCGGTTTGTTAATTGAGCAAATGCAAGCAATCGCAACCGCATGTTAAAAGCATGCGGTTTTTTTTCGGCGTAAATAAACGCACTTGGAGGCGGTGAAGCTTCGAGGAAAATAAATCGCGGAGCAATTCACGTGAGGAATAATTGCAATGTTCGTATTCCTAAAATGTTCCGGCACATGATAGGTGCATTCAAATCCTGCAAGGATTTGAATGCACCACATCGGCTGCACATTTGGTGAACAAAAATAATTATATTTTATACAGGGCTCGTTTTCCCGAAGTCGCTATCGACGCAAGATTTTGATTTCGACGCGACGATTTTTCGCTTTGTTTTCTTCGGTGTCGCTTGGTGCTTTTGGGACGGTTGCCCCGAAGCCTAGCGTTTGAATCCGCCCGATGTCGATTCCGCGTTTTGCAAGTTCGTTAGCCATCGCGAGTGCCCGTTGCTCGGAAAGTATTTGCTGCTCTGCAGGGCGATTTAACTCGGCTGTGTGTCCTTCGATAACAAAACGCACGTTTGTTCCCAAGCGACGGAGAGCTTCGGCGATAACGTCAATGCGTCCGTAATCCGACGGAAGGATTTCCGCCTTGTCCGCCACAAAGTGAACGTTATCCATCGTGATTTTAATGATTTGGTCATCGGGATTTTGGTCAACGGTAATGCCGCGGTCATCTTCACCGATTATCGTTTCAATGTCTCGATAGGCAAAGTAAAAGTATTCATCAGGCTGCGGATACTTCGGACGCTTTGTTATTTCGTCGCAAATAATCAGCACACGCCCCTGTGCAATCAGCTTGAGGTTTTCCTTCCGCGATAAAATTTTCGCAGCGTCTTCCTTTGAAATGATGGGGTCAGTGCGATTCACACCAAAAAGCCCTCTCGCAACGATTCGCAAAGGCTCAGTTCCGACTAGCTTTGTGTAAGGCGTTTCATCCAAGCTGTCAGTAAAATGCACAATCCGCCTTTCTTTTGCAATTTCAGGCAGCACCATATTTCTCTCAAAAATCATATTCATATCGGTGTCCCACAATTTCGGAAAGAGAGCTGGTTGAAGCGAAGCACGAAGATACTCGCCGTGAACAGGCAAACTGCCGCGGGCATCAATTATAATCCCTGAGTACACTTTTGAAACGGAGCCAGCTGGCGGCGTTGTCGGCACATAAGGCTTTTTATGCTTGACAAACAATTTCGACAACTCCAAAAGAGCGGCAGAATTATACATCACGGCTTTGTCTTGCGGCAGGTTGAGGCGTGCATCAGTTTGCTTGCTTTCTTCGATAATGCGGGCAATATCGTCGAGACTCACCGTTCCATCCGCCACATAGTTTCCCAATAAATGCGAAGAGTCAACCACAACCGACAAGTAAATATTTTTGAGCAAATACGGTGCATATCGATACATTAGTTTGAAAGCTTCATTGCGGTCGGCAGGCATTTTCAAACCAGCATTTTTGAAAATCAGCTGCAATTCTGCATCGATGTTGCCACTTTTCCAGTCTTGCACTGCGTTCGCCGCAAAATAGGTTTTCGCTCTATCAATTTCCGCATCCTGCGAAAAAACTGGCATAAGCAAAACTAAAAACAAAAACCCGCAAAGATATTTTTTTATCATTGATGAAGCCCTTTCCTTAAAGTGCAATTTTGGAAGTCTCGAAAAATACAACCGAGTTTTCAAAGACAACCTCTGTTACAAATCTCGGCAAAATCGCACTGCCAGTTTAGAAAATAAAGTGACAGTGCCGGAGAATTAGTTTTCGAAAAATAAAACGACTGGCTGTTTGTTTCGTTGTTGGACGGAGCTTTCGGAAATATTTTTTTTGTCGACATATTCCATTTGCAAGCCGTTTCCAGTGAGACTGGTTAAAAAATCCACACTTTCATCAAGCCCATCAAAATAAAACGAAAGCACTGTATTATACGTGGATGAAAGCTTCGGCGAAACAAAAAAACGTATTTTCACATAGCCAGTTGTTTTTGCCTCACGCGGAATAATCTTCCCAGAAAGCACTTCAAAGCCGTCCCAGACAAAATGCCCGTCAGTCGAAATCTGCAAAATGCCATAACTCACCGAAGTAAAAGTCCCAGTTTTAGCTGAATTGGCAATGTCGCCTATAACTTTGCTGCGACGGGCGTTTTCCTCTTCGATTAGCGTGTCAAGCGGTTTTTGCAAGGTTACGAAATACTCAACGTCGGGCATTCCCTTGCTGTCGGTAAATTGTACCGAAATGCGGCTTTCGCTGCGGATTTGCAATGAAAGGTTTGAGCCATCGAAAGTATAAACATTTGCATCGCCTTTGGTGATGCCAGAATAAGTAAAAGACATATCCGTATCTTTGACCGTAATTCGTGCGACCTTTGTTTTTAAGCCAGGGAAAAATCCATAATCTGGCGAGACTGTTTCCAAATCAATTCGATTGACCGCAGCCATCTTTGCATAACTTTCTGGGTACCACTGCTTATTGAGGATTTCAAGCAGAATCGGGTCATTGGGTATTTCTGCTTCTTTGGCGATTTGATGTTCTGCCCTTTCGTCATAAATACGCAGGTTCAAGGAAAAGCACCAGCCCGTCGAGCCGTCATCCGTCATCACTCTGTACCATTCGCCAGGAAGCGGTTCGCCGTTTTTCAAAACTGGCACGCCTTTACCTTGCCACAAAATTTTTACGATTTGACTTTTACGCAACCGGTAAACTTGGTCGGAAGTGTTTTCTGGTGCAGAACGCATCGGTAAACCGTCACTTAAAACTTCGGCGTACATGTGAGTGTTCTCGGCGATTTGCTGACGGAATTTTTCCATCTCGGATTTTGAGCGAAAAAAAGTCAGCTGCCAAAGCGGAATTTCTGTTTTTTTGCCGTTGGCAACTTCGACAATGTAAGCCTTTGAAACATTTGACTTAACATAGACTGGAAGCACATCGCCTGCAACTAAATTGTATTCGGGCATTGACCAGTTGACAACACCGTAGCCGATTATTTTTGAGCAGGACATCAGTATAAACGTAAACGAAAAAATAAAAGCGAACTTCAAGGTTTTCATAATTAAGGTTATAAACTAAACTTGTAAAAAAAGCAAGGCTACGGAAAGCAAAAACTACGATGGTAAAAAACTCAGAATAAGGCGGAAATTTTTTTCCGCCCGACTAAAAGGCATAAGCGGATAACGCTCGAAGTTTTGAAAAAGCCGTGTGCCGACTTCTACGGCACACGAAACGTGTGAAGCAAAAAGCTTCGGTGAAAAAGATTGTAAAAACTCTGGACAATTTTGATGAACCGTGTTACAATGATGCAGCTAAAAAAATTGGGAGTTGAATATGAGTAAAGAGTACCCTTTGGATGTGCAGACACCGCACCATTTTACTTTTGCGGTTCGAGATGTGCCGAATGTAACGGTTGAGCAGCGTGAGAGGGCGTTGAAAGCGACGCACTACAATGAGTTTGCGTTCCCCTCTGGGATGCTTACCGTCGATATGCTGTCAGATTCAGGAACGACTGCGATGACAAATCAGCAGTGGGCGGCACTTTTTCTCGGCGATGAAGCTTACGGGCGAAATACTGGCTACTATGTTTTGCTGGACACTTTCCGCGATATTTTCGAGCGTGGCGGTGAAAAGCACTGGAAAAAAATCATCGACTTTGTGCGTACCGATTGCCGCGACGTGGAAAAGATGATGAAGGAAGTTTACCTCGCTGAATATGAAGGCGGCTTATTCAACGGTGGTGCGGCTCAAATGGAGCGTCCGAATAGTTTTATCATTCAGCAAGGGCGGGCTGCCGAGTCTGTGCTGATGGAAATTGTTCGCAACATTTTGACAAAACGTTTTCCAAGCAAAGTTTTTACGATCCCGTCGAACGGACACTTTGACACGACTGAGGGAAATATCAAGCAAATGGGTTCTGTTCCGAGGAACTTGTATAACAAAAAGCTTTTGTATGAAATTCCTGAAGGCGGCTCGTACAAAAAAAATCCTTTCAAAGGAAATATGGATATTGAAAAGCTTGAAACGCTGATTAAAACTGTGGGCGTTGAAAACGTTCCGCTTATTTTTACGTGCATCACAAATAACCCGATTTGCGGGCAGCCTGTTTCAATGGGCAATATCCGTGAAATCAACCGCATCGCTCACAAATACAACATTCCGCTTGTGTTCGATGTCGCACGCTGGGCTGAAAACTGCTATTTTATAAAGATGAACGAAGACGGTTATGCAGACAAATCAATCGGAGAAATTGCGACGGAAATGTTTTCATACTGCGATGCTTTTTGTATGTCTGCAAAAAAAGACGGACACGCGAATATGGGCGGTATGCTTGCATTCCGCGACAAAGGCTTGTTTTGGAAAAACTTTTCCGACTTTAACGCAGACGGCACTGTGAAAACCGACGTCGGCGTTTTACTCAAGGTAAAGCAAATTTCTTGCTATGGCAACGATTCTTACGGCGGTATGTCTGGACGAGATATTATGGCACTTGCCGTCGGTATGTACGAAAGCTGCGACTTTAACTATATGGACGAGCGTGTCAAACAAGCCGAATACCTTGCTCAAGGCTTTTACAAAGCAGGCGTAAAAGGCGTCGTTTTGCCGGCGGGCGGACATGCAGTTTACATCAATATGGACGAATTTTTTGACGGCAAACGTGACCACACAACTTTTGCGGGTCAAGGCTTTTCGCTTGAGTTAATCCGCCGGTACGGAATCCGCGTCGCAGAACTCGGCGACTTTTCGATGGAGTACGATTTGAAAACGCCTGAGCAGCAAGCCGAA
Source organism: uncultured Treponema sp. (assembly GCA_937890985.1). GTDB lineage: Bacteria > Spirochaetota > Spirochaetia > Treponematales > Treponemataceae > Treponema_B. The sequence goes on from CALAEM010000049.1 coordinate 6,862, forward strand.
CTCGCGAATGTTGTTCGCTTCGCAATCGACCGAAGCCGCTTGACAAAAGAGCATTTGGACTATGTGATTGCGGCGGTAAAAGCCCTTTACGAAGACCGCGAGACCATTCCCAATATGCGGATTGTTTGGGGACGCAAGCTCCCGATGAGGCACTTCCACGCCTTCTTGGAACCGTATCCCAACGCTTAATTGCATAATCTGTAAAGGCTAACAATTATCTAAAGTGCAACTCACAGGCAACCTTCGGCTGCCATCATGTGCCAATCGCTGACACGGATGTCAGCGGTTAAAAAGCCATGCCGAGTTTTTGCAAAGCAAAAACTCGAAGTTCAGCAATGTACAGGAGGTACATTGCTGAACCGCACATTCTTAAACCGCATCCGTGCCGCCCCGCCAAGGATGGCGGGTAGATAAAGCGATAACGAGTTTTCACAAAAATCACATTTTTGTGAAAACTCGCAAGGTAATTTACAGCACGGATGTTGTAAATTACCGAAGTCAGCCAGTTAAAGCCGTCTAAAGTTTTTCTCAACAAAAACGTCGCGTAAGTGATTCTAATTTTCCAAGTGCTTGAATGAGGTCGCTTGCAGTCGAAGCATAAGAGCTTAGTAAACGGCTTGCGTATCCGTGAGCAAGCTGTGCCGTAATTGCGGCTTTTTCGCAATCATAACCTTGAGCTAAAAGTGCGGTGAGCATTCCTGCAAGCACATCGCCAGACCCGGCTTTTGCAAGTGCAGGTGTTCCTGATGTTGCGAAAAATGCTTTTTCACCGTGAGCTATAACCGTAACCGCACCTTTAAGCACCAAAACCACATGCGGAAACTGAGTAGCAAAAACTTTTGCAAATTCCAATTTACGCTCTTGAATATCTTGAACTGTGAGCGATTCAAACCTTGCGATATTCAATGCTTTGAGTTTGCATAAATTTTTCACAAGAAGCAAAAACTCTTTAAGGTGCGGCGTCAAAATACAGTTATTCAACTCTGGTAATCTCTTCGCTAGGGCTGCCGTTTTTAGAGCGTCGGCATCAAAAACAGTTTTTTCAAAAATGCTTAACTTGAAAAATGCCTCGATGATATTTTCTGCACCGCTTCCCAATCCTGGGCCAACGCAGTATGCCGAATATGAAGGCAGCATTTTCGAAGCATACATTAAATCCGCGGGCATGGCGACTGAATGTTTATTTCCACAGACGGTAACAAGCCCAGCTCCAAAACGTAAACATGCCGAAGATGCAAGAATTGCCGCCCCTTCTTTTTCGCCTAAGTAAACGACAGCATGACCGAACGTGCCTTTATGCGTATTTTTTTTTGTGCGTACTGGAAGCTGCATATCGGGCTTTGTTAAAATCCAAGCGGCAGCTTTTTCGCAAGGAGCGTAACAGTTCGCTGGTAAGCCAAGCCCTATCTCCTTTATCTTGCCGACAAAATCCAAAGCCGCATCCGAAAAAAATGCTACTTTGAGAGCACCAGCAGATAAAGTGATTTTTGCCTTGAAAGCAACAGGTGATGGCTGGCCATATAGATTGAGTCCGCTCGGAATGTCGCAGGCGATTTTATATGCCTTAACCGCATTCATTTCATTTATAACCTTGGCTGCATTTTCGCGGACTGTGCCGTTGAGTCCTGTTCCCAAAAATGCATCAACTAGAATATCGCATTCGGAAACGAGGTTGCTAATCGGAATGTTCAAATTTTTTAAGCGTTCTGTTTGCACAAGGCACAGTGCCGACTTTGGTTCTGCAACTTGCACAACTTTTACTGAAGCAGCATCGTACAACATCCGAGCCAAGGCTAAGCCGTCGGCACCGTTATCGCCTGAGCCGCAAACGATTTGAATAACCTTTTTTTTGTTTTTAGTTTGCCTTTTCAAAATGTTAAGAATTTCATCGCACATTCCGCGGGCGGCATTTTCCATTAAGATTTCATTTTGCATTCCGTATCTTTTGTCGCAAGTTGCATCAAATTCTTTTAAACTCAAAAAAACAGGCTTCATATTCCTAAATTATACGATATTTAAGAAAATTTTTTAAGGCGATACTGCATTAAAATGACGACGTTTTTGATAAAAGTGAATTTTATCGTTATGCGAAAATAAAACCTTTTGCCAAAATTTCTTTTAAGCGTTGGTTAAAACTGCAAAGCTTTTTGCTAAAAAACAAAACGCTTAATTTTCCGCTTTTTCGTTAAAGCGAAAGCTCAAGCGTTTTACTTGCCTAAAGAAAAAAAAAGATAGTTGGAAAACGAAAGCCACGTTTTAATTCATTGGTTTAAAAATTTCGGTTGGTAGTCGGCATCATAGTTAATGCCCAAATCGCGGGCGAAGGCTTCTGCCAAGCGAAGATTTTCGGCTACGTCTTGCGGGTCATGGGCATCCGCTGCAAGAATAATGTGTGCGTTCATTTCCGCTGCCAGCTGCCAAAATTGCCTAACAGGATAGCGGTATGACTCGATACCGTCACGCATAACTTTTGGCTTTATGCAGCCGTTACCGTTAATTTCCAAAGGCATCTTTAACGCACAAGCAGCTTCAATTATCTTTTTCGATAAATCTTTATAGAACGGTGTAAATTCACAGACACTGTCCAAAAATAAATCTGGATGTGCTATGTAACTATATAGCCCAGACTCCATTCCTTGTATCGTGAGGTCAACATAACGGATAATATTTTTGCGTTCGGTTACCTCGGGGATATACTCAAACACTCCGTCAACGTCAACCCAGTGAGGCCCAAAAACTAAGTACTGAGCTTTGTACTCGCCGATAAGTCCATCCTTATACCATTGTCTATAACGTGGATGCCACTCGCACTCAAAGCCGAAGTACACTGGCATATCGCTCACGGAGCGAGCTTCGTCAACTAACTTACGATATAGCGACACTTGGTTTTGCTCCATGTGCATGCCGAGCCACATGTCGTCAAAGTATGGACAATGGTCGGAAAAACCGAGTGCAGAAAGGCTTGCTTTTTGAGCCGCTTCGGCATAATCTTTCGGAACGCCAATTGCGTGTTTACAAAGATAAGTGTGAGTGTGAAAGTTTTTCATTATTGATCCTGCGTAGTTTTTGGTAAAAGCATTTGCTCCAAAACGACAAAGTCGTGTATTTTTTTGTATGCCGTGATAAGCCACTTTTTCGGAGGCTGCGACGTATTCAATTCAATTTCGTGCCAATTTTTCAAAAGCGTTCGTCGTGGTCGGTCGTAATCTTCAATGATAAGTTTATACAACTTTGCAATCGAAACAAGGTTTTGGCATGAAGATATAATCATTTTATACGCAGATGCATTCAAATTATTAACTGTCCGCACCACAGTGTTTTTCGCATTGGTGTCGCGTGGCGAACGTGCAATCGCCGCTTTTATTTTCATCGCAAGTGGGTCGCCTTCATTTAGGCTTTCATCAAAAGCAATTATTTCATCCACGATTTCCAAAAGCTCATGATAACTTTCCGAGTATGTTTTTACATGTTCAGGATTATCCCAAGTTGCACGCACCAAAAATAAATCCGAAAGCTCTCGGATTTCAGTTTTAAAATATTCAATCAAAAACGACTTTAAATAACTCAACGGCTGAGCATAAACGAAGCCTAAAAAGTTAGTGTTCAAAAAAAGCTTATTGCTCACAGTATAATTTTTTGTGCAAGAAAGCGGTTCAGATGTTGCAAATATCTTTTTTAGTAAGCTTTCAATTTTTCCGCTGTTATGACTTTTTTTAATTTTTTTCAACACAGCTTCGGCGGTTTTAACCACGTTGCGAATGTATTCGCTTGCAATGTCGGGAGAGGACTCGCTTGCAGCAAAACGTATATCTGGATTTTCCTGTGCATGCTTAATAATGTTTTCAAGCACAGATGAAGCTGCAAGGCTTTTTAGTGATTCACTCGTTTTTTTCCATGCAACGGCATTCACAGGTTTAACATTTTTATACCGCTCAATAATCGCAAAAACTTCCGTCCACGATGCATCAAATGGGAAGTCAATCACGATGTCAAAAAAATCATGAAGTTGATGCACAACCAATGATGCTGGCACACTTGTGAAATTAGGCTTTAAATCAAAGTTTAACTCGACCAAGTTTCGGTCAAACTGTTTCAAAAAATAATAGTAATCAAATAAACTTAAATCCACAAAAGCCATGACTTGCTTGAATAACTGATTTGCCTTCTCAATTTGCATTGCATCAAAACTTTTTTCAAATCGGGCGATTTTTGCACCGACTTCAAGTTCCAAACGCCCAAGGTCGATCTTATCCTGCACGCTCGCAATAGCATTTTCGGATAAATCTGCTACTAGTTTTTTCTGACCTGCCGAAAGAACTGCTTCCACAGCAAAAAACTTAAAAGTACTTGATGACTTTGCATTTTCAAGCAAGGCTTTTGCAGGCCCGACCGTGCGGTACACGTCAAAAAAAAAGTCGGCACAAGAAGCCGTCAACAAACGGTCAGACTTATACCATTTTGAGAAACGTGTTTTTGAGATAGCACGGGCTATTTTTGAAAGTTTTTTCCTTTTAATAACTTCAGGATCATCACTCGAAAAAATCGAACGAAAAAAGTTGATTAAAAAATTTTCTTGTGAACTCATTATGATTAACTCTACACAAAATACGTATGTGTGTCAAGGTGTTACAAAAATGCAATCGCGGAACTCGATGTCCCGCGATAACTGCAATAAATTGAAAGCCACAAAAAACTGAAAGTGTAACGCATTGACTGTAATGATATTGCAGGCACTTTTTATCAGTGTAAAATCACCTTTCAGTTTTGCATCAAATGATCAATACTCGCAAAAAGTAATCGGCTCGTAAACGATAAACTTATTCTTGCGTGCAAGCACAGAAATTTCGATGAGCGAATGCAATATCGGTACTTGTGAAAACGTAACTCCAGTTTCGCTCGCTGTCAGCAAAATCTCCTGCCAAAAAGTTTTTTTATCGGTGATTGTTTTTACCATATAGTCGTTTTCTACACCGCCCAGTGCAGCAGCGTAACGCACCGCATCCTGCAAGGTTCCGAGTTTATCCACCAAGCCTATTTGTAACGCTTGATTTCCTGAATACACTTTGCCTGACGCAATCGTTGCAACTTCATCTTTTGTCATCTTGCGACCTGAGCTCACAGTCTGCAAAAACGTATCATAAACACTTGAAATTTGCAACTGCAAAATCTGCATATCATTTACTGTTGGCTTTTCAAGAATCGAAAGTGGCTTCGAGCCTTTGTACACGATGTCGGTTGAAACACCAAGATATTTTTGTAAAGCGTCTTTAACATTCGGAAGCGACGCAAGCACTCCGATTGAGCCTGTAATCGTAAACGGATTTGCAAAAATATAATCTGCACTGCTCGAAATCCAATACGCACCTGAAGCCGCAACGCCAGACATTGAAACAACAACTGGAATGTTGTATTTTGTTCGTGCAAGCTCAAGCTCACGTCGAATCACTTCCGACGCAAAAACTTCACCGCCACCTGAATTAACACGAAGCACAATTGCTCTCACTTGCGGATCGCTATATGCTTGCTCGAACTTTGCCACAATTTTAGAATCTTCCGCAACATCATCTTGCAACAAAGACGCACTGCTATTCGACGTAATTGCTCCTTCCAAGTTAATGATGCATACTGTATTTCTTGAATACACAGGTTTAAGCGTCATCGCAAAATCTTCATACGCTACCAATGTGTTTTCATGAAAGGACAATGTTTTGAGGAATTCAGAAAAAGTTGCAACATCGGTTACCAAGTTTAAATCATGCAAAGCTCGTGCACTGTTACCGTTAGTTTTTTGCAAAATCGCGAGAGGGGACTCGGTATATTCTAAAATAGCCTTTTCGGAAATCTTGCGGTTTTCTGCACACGTCTTTACAAAATAATTCCATTCTTCTGTGAACATACTTTCATAATTTTCACGCACTTCTTTCGTAAAAGCCTTTTCCGTGAAACGGTCTGCCGCACCTTTGTATGTGCCAGCCTTTGACACAAAATATTGAAAACCAGTCTTTTCGTGCATGCCACCAAAGAATAAACTTTGCGATGCTAGCCCTGAAAAATCCGCCTCACCCAGTGGATCGATACAAATGCGTTCGGCACTCGATGCAACAAAATAAGACGGTAAGTTGTAACTTGTATTGAAGGCGTAGTAAGGTTTTCCGCTTGCAGCAAATGTATCGAGGGCAGCTTTTATTTCGTATGCCGAACTTAAACTCATGTGAATTGCAGAAAAATCAAACACCAATGCATTGATACGTCTGTCATAACTCGCAGATATAATTGTGTCAACGATATTCGAAGCTGACAAAACTTTTTTCCCTTGAGACAAAAGCTGTTGCGTTAAACTTTTATCTCCAGCATTTTCCACAATTACTCCCGACGGTTGAAACAGTAGCACACTGTCTGCACCAATGAGAATATTTTTATCGCTAGTTTTTGCCACGCTCGATATTCCTGCAAGCACCAAAATCAAAATATAAAAGAACACAATGTTGATAATTACCAAACGCAAGGTATTGATACCAGAAAAAATCGCTTTGATAACTTTAAATTTATCATCCATAATTTCACCTCAAAATATGTCGCCAGTATAATTAAAAAAAATCAAAAGGTCAATGTATACATTTGTTTTACTTTTAACCAAAAAGAATAGCTGAAAAAAGTATAAAGTTTATAAATATTTATAGACAACTTTATTTTACTAAAAAACTGAATATCACATTATTTCAACTGCATACATTAATCATATTAAACAGATTAAAAAAATAAAAAAATGAGTATTCACTTTTTTTTCAATAGTTGATAAAATAGAATTATGGGTAAAGATGTTTTTATCACAGATGAGCGGCTTGCTTTTTCACGGCTGCTAAACACAAAGTTATTGAACGCTGGTTACAAGGTTATTCTAACGAGCGAGACAGGCAACGATAAAACTTTGCAGTGGAATCGTAATACGCCGTTTGCATTGCAACAATTAAACCTGCAATTAAAAAATAAAGAAATGACTGTTGATAACGCTGTTATTATTTTTGATGCAAACGAGTTTAATAAAATGTACGCATCAAACACACTGATTGCGATTGATAGAACTTGCACGGAATTGGTTACAGCCTATGCAAACTTAGCTTTAATTTTACAAACAATTATGATAAAGCAAGAATACGGAAGGCTAATTTTTATATTGCGAACATCTGACAACGAATCGATAGAGAACTTTGCAATCAATATGGCAGCGGTTGCCTTTGCGAAATTAGCCGAAAACACGGCGTTATTTCTCAGCGGTAAAAAACTTCCTGCAGTGCAATCGCTTCTCGTGAAAATGGAAAGCCCCGATGACACTTCCGCCGCGTGGGTTATTTCGCAGCTCGGCTCTTCTGTGTTGACCCGCAATGCTGGTAAATGGGTCAAAGCGGGACAACGCGGCCTTTTTGCAAAATAGTAAAGACCTTCTACAGATACTGCTTGTAGTATTCGTAGAGGGCTTGAGTGCCTGCTTCTGAAAAGCCTTTTTCGCTCATATCGGCGAAAGTTTGCTCCGCCAAAGCCAGAACTGGCAAATCGAGCATTTCCTTTTCTGCAACTTCAAGGGCAATCTTTAAGTCTTTCAAAAAATGCTTGATAAAAAAGCCTGGTTCAAAATCGCGTTCAAGTATCTTTTTGCCGTTGTTAACCAGCTGCCAACTTCCTGCAGCACCTTGCGAAACCGCCGCAAGAAGTTTTTCAGGTGCAAGACCGACAACTTCCGCATAGCGTATCGCTTCAACGGCACCGAAAAGATTTGCCGCCACTAAAATCTGGTTTGCCGCCTTGGTGTTTTGTCCCGCTCCTGCACTTCCCATAAGTGTAAAAGCTTTTCCCATAGTTTCAAAAAATGGCAGCACCTTTTCAAACGTGGTTTTTTCTCCACCACACATAATCGAAAGCGTTCCATTTTTTGCACCAATGTCGCCACCTGAAACAGGAGCGTCCAGTGCTTCCAAGCCTTTTTCCGAACACGCTGCGGCTATTTTTTGTGCCAAAACAGGCGATGAAGTTGTCATGTCCACCAAAATAGTTCCATGCTTTGCGGCATCAATTAAACCGTCTTCGCCAAAGTATACTTGTTCAACATCGCTGGGATATCCGACAATCGTAAATACAACATCGCTTTTTTTGGCAACATCGGCAGGCGTGTTACACCAAACTGCGCCACAAGACAAAATATCGTCCGCACTTTCCTTTGTTCGCGTAAAAACAAAAAGATGACAACCAGCATTTAACAAATTTGCAGCCATACTTTTTCCCATCACACCCAAACCTATAAAACCGACATTTGCATTTTTTACTTTCATAATTCTCTCCTCAAAGTAACCAAAGTCTCCGATAAAACTATTTTGCTTTTATTTTCAAAATAAACTTTTCGTCTGCATCTATTTCAACTTCCGTTTACAAATTTCATTTTTTTAATCATTTGACATTTTTACACTCAAGATTTCAATGTGTCGAAGTAGGACTTTTACCATCCGCCACTTGCGCCACCACCTCCAGAAAATCCACCTCCACCAGAAAAACCTCCGCCACTTGAAAAGCCACCACCTCCAAACGAGCCAGATGAAAAGCCACCAAAGTTACTGCCGAATCTACCAGTAGATGACGCTTTTCGGACTTTCACCAAAACAAAGATAATCAAAAGTATAGCAAAAATAATAACTGGTATTGGAATTTCGTTTTCATCATTATCGACAGCAGCGATATTTTCCAATGTTGAAGCGTCGCCTTCAATCAAATTTTGAATTGCACTTGTCGCGGCTCGCAAACCTTCAAAGTAATTATTGTTTCTAAAATGTGGCGTTATAATTTTTCGGATAATCAAGCCTGCTTGTGCATCGGTTAAAACACCTTCCAAGCCATACCCAACTTCAATCCTAATGCGACGGTCATCCAATGCAACCACAATTAGTACACCGTTATTTTTATCTGCATCTCCAAGTCGCCACTTTTCGAAAACTTTCACTGCATAACTTTCGATATCTGTACCATCCAAACTTTTCACGATAAGAATAGCTTCCTGAAAGTTTTTGCGACTGTCAATTTCAAGCAAAAGATTTTTCAATGCAGCAGCATTCTCAGCAGAAAGCAAATTTGCCATATCATGCAAAGGCGACCCATTCAATGGAGGCACATCCAGTGCAAAAGCCGCAGTTGCAAAAAAGCAAAAAAGCCAGCAAACAATGAATATCGTTTTAATTTTTCGCGTCATCGTACTTTCCTTAAGTCTCAGTGTTCAAGGACAACCAAACCGTCTGCAAGTTCATTCGGGTTCACAGCCTTTGCTGGAAAGGCTTTTGCCAAAATCTCGCCGCATTGCTCAGCCGCAGCTAAAAAACCTTTGCCAGCTTTTTTTTGCTTGAGCGATAAAATCAAGCCTCGGCAAATTTCATTCCACTCACTTTGTTCAACCTTTGCGTTAATCCCTTCATCGGCAAACACAATAACTGTGCGTTCCAGCACGGACACAAAAATCAAAATTCCTGAACGCTCTTTCGTTTTATATAAACCGCTTTCAAAAAAGTGAAGATATGCCCGACGCTTTGTTTTTGCAAGACGAACCGACTTCGGGATAAAAATCCGCTCAGAAGAACTGATGTTCAAAAAAAGATAAGTCAGCAAAAACACAGTCGAAGTAAAAATCAAAAATAGTGACGCAAACAACGAAATCGACGGCAGCCAATAAAACTTTGACAAAAAGGCTTGTATTCTTCCAGCAAAAATAGTGAATATCACACCGAAGATAAAAGCAACACATGAAGCAACCGTAAGCTCAATAGCAGCATAGGAGTCGCTTTGTTTTATAATCGCTAATGCAATTTCTCCGCTTGTGCGTTTTTCAACTGTTTCAACTTTTTCGCGAATTGCATTTAAGTCAGCCGGCAGAATTCCGACAGCTTTGATAAATCTTTTTTTGTTCATAACGTCCTCTTGCCAGGTATTACTTTATGTAAATATGCCTATAAAAACTTTACTAGCTCCGCCGGCTTTTCGATAATTACATCGGCACCAGTAGCCTCAAGTTCAGCTCTCCCACGAAAGCCCCACAAAACGCCAACCGTAAAAAGCCCGGCGTTTTTGCCTGTTTTCATATCTGTGGAAGTGTCGCCCACATAAAGGCACTGCTCAGGTTTTACACCCAGCGACGACATAATTCCAAAAACGCCTTGCGGGTTAGGCTTAATCGGAACGTTTTCTCTTTGCCCGAAAATTACATCGAACGTGCCTTTCCCAAAAAAATGCTCAACCGTTTTTGTCGCCGTACTTTGCGGCTTATTTGTCATAACCGCCAATGAGCAGTTTTTCGCTTTAAGTTCAGCAAGTAATTCAGAAATTCCATCATACGGTGCACAAAGCCTAAAAGGGTCATTATCGTAAGCTTCGTTATATTCGCGTAGAACTTTATCTTCGAATTCCTGCGTCCACGAAGGCACGCAACATCCAAGTGAACGTTTGATTAAATTTCTCGCCCCATCACCTGCAAGTTCCTTAAAACGCTCCGTCTCGATGTGTTTAAATCCATAATGCGATAACGTCTCATTGACAAAGTGTGCAAGCGTTTTCACTGTGTCTGTCAACGTTCCGTCCAAATCAAAAATACAGCAATTTTTCATAAGCCCCATTATACATATTTTTATAAAATAGGTAAAGTCTGATTTCTGCTTTGAAG
>CALAEM010000050.1 GCA_937890985.1 uncultured Treponema sp.
TACGTGTGTGCAAGATATGTTTCAGTCTCGCACCAAAAAGTTGCAAGAGCATTCATTGGGCTATGAAATTTATTGCTGCAAAGTCTTTTGAATACAGTTGCAGCTTGCAACAAGCTCATCAACTTTTTTTTTCAAAGTTTTTTTTGTTCCGTTGTTCTCGATAACAACAATCGGCTTTTTGCTTTTTTTATATTCGGCGAAAAAGTTTTTTTGATTTTTGAAACGAAGCATTATATTTTTTAGCGAAAGCGAGTCTCGCTTCCAAATACGCATCGCACGGATAAACAAATTTGCCGTTACATACACAATGCAATCGACCGTTTTGATGAGGCTTGTTTTGTGAAGCGTCGGAGCATTCAACACAATGAGCCGCTCCTGCATATCTTCAATTTGACTGCGGATTTTGTTTTCAATGAGCGGCAAGATAAAACTTTCATGCTGACGCAAATAAACTTCATCGGAAAAAAGCAATTCACGCAATGCAGCCTTGTTGCAAGTGCCGTCAGGATTTTTCACTTCAGGACACGCAGCCTCAAACATTGCGATAACTTCACCTGCGTGTTCATCCAGCACTTCACGTGCAATCTCATCCGCGTCGATAACGCCTGCATTGTATTTTGCAAAACACGTTGCTACTTCATTCTTACCACTTCCAGAAGTCCCGACCAAACCGATGACACATCTTTTCATTTTTTATCCTTGTAAACGGAACAGCAAAATAGAGGAATGCAAACTTTTTAGTGAAAGTCGCCCCACGATTTTCCAACTTCAATGCTCACACGTAAAGGAACGGCGAGTTTCACAACTGACTCAAGTGTTTCCTTCACCAATACTTTTAACTTTTCAATTTCATTTTCAGCACAAGTAAAAATTAATTCATCATGCACTTGCAATAAAAGTTTTGCATCGATTTTGTCATTGCGTATTTTTTCATCCACCGCAATCATCGCCGACTTTACAATGTCGCTAGCTGTTCCCTGCACTGGAGTATTAATTGCAATTCGCTCACCAGAACTTTTTACGGTTTTGTTTTTATTTATTATTTCTGGAATGTAGCGAGTCCGCCCAGTGAGTGTTTTTACGTATCCGTTTTTTTCAGCAAATGATTTTACGCCTTCCAAAAATTGTGCAACACCAGAATAGTTTTCAAAGTAATGCGTTATAAACTCACTCGCCATTTTACGCGGGATTTTTAATTCATTGGAAAGGCGGAATGCACTCATGCCGTAAATCACGCCGAAGTTGATAACCTTGGCAATCCGACGCATTTCAGGCGTAACGGCATCAAGGCTCGTGTGAAAAATCAAACTTGCAGTTTTTGCATGCACATCAAGACCAGTGTTGAATGCATCACAAAGAGCGGCATCTTGCGAAAGATGCGCAAGGACAACAAGCTCAATTTGCGAGTAGTCAGCCGAGAGCAAAAGCTGCCCTTCCGTCGCATAAAACGCATGACGGATTTTTCTGCCGAGCTCATCACGTATCGGAATATTTTGCAAGTTTGGATCCTTACTCGAAAGCCGCCCAGTTGCAGTTCCTGTTTGCAAGAATGTTGTGTGGATGCGACTTGTGCTGTCAACCAACTTAGGCAACGCAACCGCATACGTTGATTGCAGCTTGGTGAGTTTACGATACGCAACAATAAGCGGCACAATTGGATCATCTTCCATCAAGGCTTCCAGTGTAGCATCGTCAGTTGAAAAACCTGTTTTAATTTTTTTCAGCGGTTTTAATTTTCGCTCATCAAAAAGAACAACCTGCAACTGCTTCGGTGAACCGATATTAAAAGCATAACCAGACAATTCAAAAATTTCAGATTCTATTTTTTTTATTTCAAAATCAATGCTGTCCGAAAAATCTTTTAGCTCGTTCACCGAAAGATATAAACCATTTTCTTCCATTCGGCACAAAATCGGTAGGAGCTTTAATTCAATGCTCGTGTAAATTTTTTCTAAATCGTTTTCTTTCAAACCTTCTGAAAACAACCGATAAAAATAAAAAGTGAGTAAAGTATTCTGCACAAGATATTGTTTTAATGTTTCAGCTTCAATTTCAAAAATGCTTTTTTTCTTTTTGATAATTTCTTTAAACTCAAGCAAAGGAAAATTAAAAATAAATTTCGCAATCGTTTCAATTTCATAATTGCTCAACGTTGTTTGCAAAACCCACGCAGCGATTGAAGTGTCAAAAATTTTCAGTGAATAATCTTTCAGAAATTCATGCTGCTTTAAAAGTTTCATCGACGCTTTTGCATCATGAAAAATAAAAGTGCATTTTGCTTGAGCAAAAAACTCCGCAAAAACTTTTTTTACATCTTGCGAAATTTCAGTGCAAAACTCAAGGCTAAAATTTTCTGCCGACTGCCGAAAGCAATCTGCAATGTAAATAGTATCATTAGCAAAACAAAATGCAACCGACGCGATGCTTTGCTCGGCTGTTTCACTATCAGGTTGAACATAAACGCAACAAAACTTTTCCGCACGCTTTGAATCAAACACAGTTTTTACTTCCGAAGCCACAGCAAGCGTAACAACCTTTGCATTATTAACAAAATTATTTTTTTCGGCAGCCGCAATTTTTTGCAAAGGCGTTTGCAAACTAGCAATAACTTGCTGCGATGCAGAACTTGCATTGCCAGCGTCTTTCTTTTCGTTCTCTTTAGAAATTTTTTCCGTAACAGTTTCTTTCATCGATGACGCTTTTGCTGTGCCACTTTCCACCGCAAGAAGTTTAAACTTTTTAGCAAGCGAAGGAATTTGTGCGTGCAGAAGTTTTTCAGCACCGCTTTCAAAATCAAAATGCTGCTCGGCTAAGCTAAATTCAACTGGCACATCATACTTTAACGAAATTAATGACTTTGCATTTTCAAAACTTTGCTTGCCTGAAATCATTTTTTCTTTGAGACTTTTGCTCAACACAGTGTCGCTTTCAATTTTTTCAAAAAGCTCATCGACACTGCCATACGCATTTAAAATTTTTTGTGCAGTTTTTATACCAACACCTTCAACGCCTTTAACATTATCGGCACTGTCGCCTGTCAGCGAAAGTAAGTCCAAAATTTTTTCTGCACCGACGCCCCACTCAGCTTCAATATCATCCGCAGTAAAAATTTTTACATTGTGCATCTTGTCAGTTCGAATCATAAACGTCGTATCATTAACAAGCTGTAATAAATCTTTGTCGCTAGAAAAAATGTAAAGCTTCTTTTTTGTTTCGTAAGCTTTGCGTGCAATCGTTGCAATAATATCGTCCGCTTCAAAACCATTGCAGCGAAGTGTTTGTATTTTCATTGTTTGCAAAATGTCTTCGATGACAGGAATCTGCTCATGCAAATCTTCCGGAGTTTTTTCTCGATTCGCTTTATACTCAGGATACTGCTCATGACGAAACGTCGCCCCAATTGAATCCATCGCCGCAATAATTGCCGTCGGATGATATTTTTCTATCAAGCGATATATTCCGTCAAACACTCCATAAACACACGAAATATTTTTTCCCTCTTTTGTCAAAAGCGGGTTACGATAAAATGCATAATACGTTTTGTAAATCAAACCGTACATATCTAACACTAAAATAAAATCTTCCACGCTTTGCATTTTAATACACTTTTCAAAAATAATAAAGCCGTTTTGCGAACGAAAATCAGTTTCACTAAAAAACTCACACATTTACTGCCTGATTGTCGCC
>CALAEM010000051.1 GCA_937890985.1 uncultured Treponema sp.
TGTGAAACCTCGCAAGGTAATGGGCAACACGGACGTTGCCCATTACCAAGGATGCAGGTCAATTTGCAATATCGATAATTTAATTATTGGAATTGACCTTGCGGCATTGATGAACCGCCCATCATGTTCAAATGCATTTTAGGAATACCCAAATTGCTCATTTGTGCCACAGATGTCGGCACTGAAGTTTGCGTCCATGGGCGGAAATGAGCTTTTAGCGTGTCGTAGAGTGCATTTGCAAATGATGGCAACCTTTCGGTTGCCGGTCGGATGAACTTTCGGTGAATCACAACAATCATTCAGTGCAAAAGTTTCAAAATTCCTTTCCGTGAGCAATCTTCACGTGACGCATTATTTCGAAGTCATATTGACAATGTCATCATGTGTTTTTGCAAGCTCAGGATTTGCAACAAGTTCCGCAAGTTTTTTTGCAAATGCGTTTGAAGGTCCGTCATCAGGATTCAAATTCACGCATTTTTCAAATATTTTCAATGCAGAAACGTAATCCCTGTCGCGATATTTATCTATTCCCTTTTCAAAAAAATCGATAAGTTCCAAATCCCGCTCGGAGGCTTCAGACTTTAACGAGAGAATGTTGTACAACTGAACTGGCGTGTTAATTCCGACAACGCGGACACGGTCAAGTCGCCTGCCCAAAAATTCACCGTTTGTGTCTTCCCAAGTCGACTGTGATACTAAAATCCACGAGCCATACATTTTATTGACACCTTCAAGGCGAGCTGCCAAGTTCACATCGTTACCCATAATCGTATAATTCATTTTTGTATCAGTTCCCATGTTACCAACGACCATCTGTCCCGTGTTGATACCAATTCGCGTATTTATTGGCATCGGAATTTCTCCAGTGTCAAATAATCTTTGATTCAACAAAGCTTCTGCCGCTTTCATTTTGACGGCAGCACGGCATGCGCAGGCAGCGTGGTCAGATACTTCAAGTGGTGCACCAAAAAATGACACAATAGCATCACCTATATATTTATCAACAGTTCCGCGTTCATCTAAAATCAAATCACTCATAATCGTTAAGTACTCATTTAAAACTTGAACCAAATGTGTCGGTGTGATTTTTTCTGAAAGAGTTGAAAACGAACGTATGTCGGTAAACAATGCAGTAATTCTTTTTTCTTGGCCTCCGAGTGCCAACTTAGCAGGGTCTTTTACAATTTCATCAACAACGTTTTTTGAAAGATACACACCGAAAGCTTTTCGCAAAAAACTTTTTTCTTTTTCTGCAAATAGAAAATCAAAAAATGTGATACCGACAAAGCAAAACGAAAGGCTGAACATCGGTAAAACTGCACGAACGTATATCCCGAAAAACGAAAAAACAAATGCTGCAAGAACAAAAGTTATAAGCACCATGAGTATACCGAAGATGAGCTTAAAAAGTACCTTGCTCAATTTCGACAACACAAATGCAGTAAAAAATACGCACAAAACTGTGTATGCAATGCTCACCCAAAACGGCAACGGCTTTATAAACTGTCCGCTCATAATTGTGTTATAAATGTTTGCGTGTGTTCCGACGTTCGGGTATGAAGCCCAAAACGGATTGACACCCAAATCGGAAGTCCCTACCCCGCTATAACCGATAATCGCAAAAGCATTCCCGCAATTTTTCCGTGCGGTTTGTTCGTTTTCCCGATACAATTCATAATTGCTGCGTGTTGCAGAAAAAACATCCGAAACGTATGAATCAAATTTCACATATTCGTCTGAGCCACTTTGTTGTTGAATACTTGCAAACAATTGATGTATCTCAGACTCAAAATCGCCTTTGAGAAATTCATCAATGTTTTTGAAAAATTCGGCACGTTCTTTAAAATACGCTTCATAATCGGTGAGAGTTCCATTCAAAAGCTCATCCCGCTGTTGCTGAATTTTTTGATGCGTATCAAGCAAAAAACGAACCGCCGCATCATATTGCAAATAACCACTTTGCGTTCTAATTTTTAAGTCAGCAATGTTATGAAGATTTTCCACGAGATTATTTTCAATTTTGTCAGCATAAATTAAAACATAAATCGAAAGGTTTTTAAAGCTTGTGTTCGAAGGATCTTTTGCATCCAAAAATTGTTTTTTAAGCCAGTTAATTAAAAGGCAACCATTTGCATCAAGCGGAATCACAACATCTTTCTTTTTTGTAAAATCAGGATGAGTGCAATTTTTTAAAATCAAGCTACTTTGCTTTCGTATAATTTTCTCAGGTTTCAATAAATTAAGAATTGGACTGAACACAAGCTGACTAACATACTTTCCGTTGTATTCGCTAAAAAGTTGAATACGCCTTCGCACACCGTCACTATCGATAATAACATTCGGGAAACCTGCACCCTTTGCATATTTGAGTACTGACATAATTGTTGGCGAAATTCCATAAACGGCAGATTGTTCTTCACGGATTTTTTGCGACTCCGTTTTTAAATAATTTTTTTTGTCTTCAATATTTCCAAAAAGAAAATTGTTATATGCAAAGTCTTTTAGTTCGGCATCTTCAGTGTTGAGGTTTACATTGGTGGCATTAATTGTTAAAAAAGCATTTCCAAAAAATCCGACAGCCTTTCCAAGATATGCATCATTATCGCGAAAAATATTTTGTGAAACAGAATCACGAAGCTCATGCATTTGCGTGGTCAAATCGTCTTTCATCATTTCGGCAAATTCTGGTGCATCCTTTGCAGCTATATTTTTTTCGGCTATTGCTGTGGAAAACTGCGTAATGTAATCGTTCATTTCGTCAGAAAATTTTTGATAGGCATTCGGTAAATCAGTTTCAACATACGTTTTGTTTACACCAGTCTGCCCAGGCGACAAATACTCAATATCGAAAACCGCAGTTTTTGCACCAAATTCACGCAACCTCAAAAGTACATCAGCCATTATATCGCGAGACCAAGGCCAACTACCGACTTGCTCAATCGCCAAATCATCGACGCTCAACAACAAAATTTCACTTCGCTCTTTTGGAGCGGGTTTTATATGAAGGAGAACATCGTAAAATGATTGCTCAAATGTCAGTCCTGTTTTTGTGAAAAAAAACGGAATAAAAAAAATTAGCGAAACGCACGCAATAATTTTTTTTACATTCTTTCTTGAAAATTCTTTCAACTTATTCATGACAACCTCACTTATCGTTTATGCACATTCGTATTATAAGCACATAGACTAAAAAATCAATGATGCAATAATTTATCACTATGGAATTTTAAAAAAATAATAATATAATTAGACGCATGGAGTTAAAAGATTTTCAAATAGCGGTAGAAAATATTTTAAACAAAATGTCCGAAAAAATTATCGGACAAAAAGATTTGTGCCGTTTTATTTTGATGGCGTACATTGCCGAAGGACACGTCCTTTTGGAAGGCGTGCCAGGACTTGCGAAAACACGCACTGTAAAAACATTTGCCGAGCTTACAGGCTTGTCATTTAAACGAATTCAGTTTACGCCAGACCTTTTACCAGCGGATATTATCGGGACGCTGATTTTTCATCAAGGTGATGGAAAGTTTGCAGTCAGAAAGGGACCGATTTTTTCCAACATAATTTTAGCCGACGAAATTAACCGAGCTCCTGCAAAAGTTCAGTCCGCACTTTTGGAAGCGATGGCTGAAGGTCAGGTTACCATTGGCGAACACACTTACGAGCTGCCGAAACCGTTTTTTGTTTTGGCGACTCAAAATCCTATCGAGCAAGATGGAACGTATTTGTTGCCTGAAGCCGAGCTTGACCGTTTTGTGATGAAACTTTACGTGCCGTATCCTGCGCATGACGACGAGGTTGCAATTGTAAAAGCAATGACAAAACAAAATCAAGTCGGCAATGCGTCAGTGCTTGAGGCTTATGGTTTGCATGATTTGCGACAATTTTGTGCCACTGTTTCAATTGATGAAAGTTTAACGCATTACATTGTGTCACTTGTGGAGGCGACACGTCCTGCTGGGGCTGAGCTCACCGAGAAAGATTTTTTCAATGGCTCATATTTGAGTTACATCACAGTCGGTGCATCGCCTCGTGCAAGTATTGCACTCCAAGTCTGTGCAAAAATCGAAGCCGCATTTTCCAACCGCACTTATGTTATCCCTGATGACATAAAAAAAGTTGCATACCCAATCTTGCGACATAGGTTAAAACTTTCGTATGAAGCAATCGCCGAAAACGTAACAGCCGATAGCATTATCGAAAAAATTTTATCGTTGGTTGCAATTCCCTAAACGTTACGATTGGATGATTTTTAGTTTTTGTAATTCGTAACTGATTTGTGCGTGTACACATTCTATTGGGCGGTTTGCGTCAACCACAACAGTTTTCATCGCCGTGTTTGCGTAAAGAGCCAAAACTTTCTCGTACATATCACGAACTTTTTTTTGAAATAGTTTTGTTTCGTAAATTTCCTTCGTTGCAGTTCCAGAAGCTGAACGCTTTTCAACACGATGAAACGCAGTTTCAGCATCGCAATCAAAAAAGAACAAAACTTCAGGAAGCGGAAAATTTTCGTTGTATTTTTTCGCCTGCTCAAAAAGTCCGCTCGCACCTTGATAAGCTAAACTCGAAAATAAATATCTATCCGAAATAACGTAATCGTATTTTTTAAGTGAAGACAAAATCCCAAAAGGCGAAAAAATATGCTCGTTGCGGTCAGCTGCAAAAAGTAACAAAATCGTTTCAGGCTGCACTTGAATAGTGCCTGAAAGACAGTTTCTCAAAAACCTGCCAGTTTCAAAGGTTGTCGGCTCGGAAGTTTCAAATACGCTTTTATTTTTTGTCCGAAAATAGTCAGCCAAAAGCGAAATCTGCGTCGTTGTTCCTGAGCCGTCAACGCCCTCAAACACGAAAAAGTTTTTTATAATATTCGTATTCATTAAACGGTTTATTCAAGGCTGGAACCAAGACCATCGAACTTGCTATCGATGCCGTTTCTGCCAGCTCCTACAACATCCATACTTATTTTGATTTGTGGCTCAACTTCCACCGCAACAACAATGAAAGGATGCGTTATCGCTTGCGTTACGATATCGAACGCACCAGGAGATTGCACCGAAAAGGTAAGGTTCAACGTGTCGTTTGCCAAAACCGCAGATGCAAGCTCCAAGTAATACCCGCCAGTGTTAAATGAACCTGCACTTGCAATAACAATCGCCTTTTTGGAAAAATCAAAGCTGGAAATATTTTTATCCTTTTCGCCAAATAAAGACTTTAAGAACTGTAATTCTTTGTCTGAACGGATGATTGCACTGCCCACACTTGCGTAACTGCCTCTGCTTAAAACCTCATAATGCACATCAAAACGTCCTTCACCAGATTTTTTGCTTTTTTGTTTTTCCAACGCCTCTTTATCAATAGCTTTAACAACTTTATCCACAGCCTTTGCCATATTATCAGTGGCTTTTGGTGCTGACGTTGTTACAGACTCAGTCGGACTTATAGGCTTTGAGTCCTTCGCCTTTGTGGACTGACAGCCCAAAAAAGCCACTATACAAATCATTCCCGCAAACAAAACATACTTCATAGTTGCCTCCTATCTTCACCGCATCTACACATTAGCTAAAGTCCAAACACTGCTGCGGCATTAACCGTGTCGCAAACATAAAACTCTGCTTCCAAGTTACATTCCTTTTTGTAGGCGTCGCCAACAGCCTTTTTGAAAGCTGGTACTTTAGGAGTTTCCACAAGAGCAATCGCACAACCAGAAAAACCCGCACCAGTCATTCTAGCACCAGCACAACCTTCAGTTTTGATTGCATTGGAAACTAGCGAGTCCAACTCTGCCCCACTCACTTCATAATCATTTTTTAACGAAGCATGAGATTTTGTAAAAAACTCCGCAAAGGATTTGAGGTCTTTTTCGCGAAGAGCTGCAACCGCTTGTTTTACGAGATCGTTTTCTACAACACAATGCCGCACTCGCTTAAAAAGCACAGCCGCTTCATCTTTGTCGGCACATGCTGATTGTAGTACGTATTCTGCTCGCGATAAATTTTGAGGCATTAAAGAACACAAGTCTGGAACGATAAACACCTGCTTTAATATCGCAAAAGCTTTTTCGCATTCGCGTTTTCGCTCGTTATACTTTGAGCCAACAAGTGCTCGCGGTTTATTTGAATTCATAACGACCAAAGAATAATCCTTACCGTTCTGAAAATCCGAATGCTGTAAATCCAAAGGAATGTACTCGCAACGCAGCGAAGATGTATCTAAAAGCATCGCGGTGTGAGAAACGGCATTAGCAACAACAAATTGATCCATAATGCCAGATTTCAGTCCCATGAATTTGTTTTCAACACGCTTACCCAGCAAAGCCGCCTCAGTGCGTGTGATCGAAAGATGAAAAAGTTCGGCAACAGCAAGTATAAAAGCTATTTCCAAGGCGGCAGATGATGAAAGTCCGCTACCGATTGGAATTGCACTGGAAACTAAAACATCGAAACCGCTATCAGCGTGAAAACCGCTTTCTTTTAAGTAAGCAAAACAGCCGTTTAAGTAATTTGCAAAACCGAAAGCTTCATCATATTTTGCTGGAGCGTCAATTGAAAAGCTAAAACTGGCGTTTAAGTCGGCAGCAAAATACGAAAGCGTACGACTGCTATTTTTACGCACCAGTACGCATAAGTAGCGGTTAATAGCACAAGGCAAAACAAAGCCACCGTTGTAATCAATATGGTCACCGATGAGATTTACACGTGCCGGAGCAAGTGAACATATAAGCTGTTCGTTTGATTGTCCGTATTTGGCTTCAAAAGTAGACTTCAAAGCCACAAAATCAAAGCCAAATTGCGTTGATTGCTCAGATAATTTTTTCATCAAGCTATTTTACATCCTTTCTAAAAAGTTGTCAATAACCCCAAAACCTTCGTCGTTTTCTTTAGCTAGTCAATGCCGATGAACGTGTGCAATCGAAACAGTTACTCCGTCGCGAATAAACTTTTTCAACAAAAGCGTTCCTCCAGAAAGTTTTGCACAAGGCTCAGACACCGCATATACGCCAGTATTACGATACACAAAGTCAGACTTGTCTTCGTCAGCAATAGACACGCTATTAACTTCGTTGTTACTGTAAACTTTGAACGCAGCTCCAAGCCTTTCCGCCGCCTTGATTAAACCAGCTTCAAACCTTTTTAGCTCAATCGTCGCAATTTGAGCAATTCCGCGAATGTCCACCGCCACTTGCTCGCATGCCGCCGCAACAGCTTCGTAAACGCACTCAAACGTGGTGTCCTTTTTACATCCCACGCCTAAATACAAGTTTTTTGGAACCAAATAACAGCAAGGCTTTTTTACGGCAAACTTTTTAACGCTTATAATCACCCACGAGTTTACATCCTCTCTTGTTACATCGTTTGTTTTTACAAACTGTACACCTATCGGCTCCGCCTCGATTTCAGAATAATACCCTACCCGCTTTCCATTCACAATATCCGTCATCACAGTTTTCATGTCATCAAAATTAGTAATCAAAAGCTTTTGCCTTTTCGCAAAAACATCGAGTGCTTCCATTCCGCGATTGTCCGACGCAGTTGTAATCACAGGCGTATTTCCCAAAAAGATTGCAATCTCTTCTGCTAAGGCGTTTGCCCCACCCAAATGCCCCGAAAGAAGCGAAATTGTAAAACGGCAGGTGTCGTCCACAACAATTACCGCAGGGTCACTTTTTTTACTTTGTATCAGCGGAGCGATTAGCCTTACCGCAATGCCCGTTGCACACACAAACACCAAAGCATCTGCCGACGCAAAGTCTGAAGGCAATGCAGAACGCTCCGAGCGGTAAAGCCTATGTCCAGGAAGTCGCAGCAAAGTTTCGGCAACCTGCCGCCCAGCATCAGTAAAGGCGTATACCGCACCTGTCATTTCGTAGCCTTCCGAAATCCGTGCGAATAGCTCGGATCGTAAAGCCTTGACCGCTCGTATGTATCACCCAAAAAATCACCAACGAGGATTTGAGCTTGCCGTCCTATGCCCTTATCCTTTACTTTCGCCGCAATGTCGGCAAGCGTTCCGACAACAGCGTCCTCATCAGCCCAAGTTGCCCGATAAATTACCGCACAAGGGACATCGCTTCTGCCGTATCCTGCGGTTAGCTCGCGGACAACAGTTTCAATTTGCTGCACGGAAAGAAAAATCGCCATTGACGCACCATGTGATGCTAAACTTTGCAAGTTTTCCGCTTCAGGAACAGGTGTTCGCCCTGCGGCTCTCGTTAAAATCACCGTTTGCGAAACTTCAGGCAAGGTAAACTCCTTTCCAATAACAGCCGCCGCAGCGGTAAATGAGCTTACGCCTGGAACCACTTCATATTCAATATTCCGAGCTTCTAAAAAATCAATTTGCTCGCGGATTGCACCGTAAATACTCGGATCGCCTGTGTGAAGCCTCACCGTCAAATACTTTTTCGCTTCTGCTTCGATAAACTTTTCTTGAACTTCTTCCAAGCTCATTCCAGCCGAATCGTATATCTCACAGTCCTTTTTACACCATTGCAACTGCTCGGGAGAAACCAATGAACCCGCAAAGATTACCATATCGGCTTTTTCCAACAAAGCTCTGCCCCGCAGCGTGATTAAATCGGGTGCACCCGGACCTGCTCCAACAAAATAAATCATGAACCCCTCCGTGCCGATACAATGTAAATTGGATTTTCCCCTTTCCAGAGGTCATGTTCTGAAAGTGTTGCAGTTTGCCTGAGTCCCGCTTCAATATCGATAAAACCGCGGTTACGAAGCTCACGCAAAAAAGTTTCCAAACTCGAAGTTAAAATGAAGTTCGCAGCGATAACGCCTTGCGGTTTTAAGTGTTTTGCCGCGTATGCTACAGTTTCCGCAAGAGCCT
Organism: uncultured Treponema sp.; assembly: GCA_937890985.1. GTDB lineage: Bacteria > Spirochaetota > Spirochaetia > Treponematales > Treponemataceae > Treponema_B. The sequence continues at coordinate 8,845 of CALAEM010000051.1, forward strand.
TCGAAGCACCGCCTATAAAAATTTTGTCAAAAAGCATATCTGGAAGGTCGGCTGGAGCCTTGCCACAAATCAAATGAAGCGAAACGCCGTGCTTTTCGGCATTTTTATGCGTTAATTCAACCGCTTCAGAACTTTGGTCAATGCCTGTAACCTCCGCACCCAAAAGTGCCGCTTGCACCGCAATCGAACCTGTTCCAACTCCGATATCCAAAAAACGCTCGCCTTCCGAAATAGCCAACCGAAAAAAAGTTTCTGCCCGAATTGGAAACTTTGTCATCGGAATTTTACCACGCTCGTAATCTTCATCTTTGAGTATTTTCAGTTTTTTCACCATTATAAATATCCATAAATTTAGCTTTTTGCACAAACTTAAAAACTTCCAATCTAATCCATATCTGCAAATGCGTCTTTAAGTCGTTTTGCACTTTCTTCCAAAGCTGCTTGTTCATCAGCAGGAAGCGTACTTTCGATAATCCTTTCTGCCCCGCTTCGCCCGATAACGCAAGGCACACTCAAGCATACGTTGTTCAACCCGAACTCACCGTCAAGCGTTACCGAAACCGACAAAATGCTATGCTCATTTCGTAAGATAGCACCAGCTATCCTCGTCAAAGCAAGACCGACCGCATAATAAGTTGACCCCTTGTAGTCAATAATATGATACGCAGAATTTCGCACTTCTTCCAGAATTTTATCTTTATCGAAATGTATACCAGAGTTGCAAGCCCCACCACCACAATACTCGTCAATACGCCTTCCCGCAACCGATGTCATCGACCAAGCCGCAAACTCGCTGTCGCCATGCTCGCCCAAAATATAACCGTGAATATTGCGTGCATCGACACCGCACTCTTTACTGAGCGTGTACCTAAATCGTGCCGTATCCAAAACCGTCCCCGAGCCAATAACTCTACCTCGCTCCCAGCCTGAAGCCGCAAGAGCTGCCCGCGTTAAAACGTCCACAGGATTACTGACAATCAGCATCACGCCTTTACAGCCACTTGCAGCAATGTCCTTTGCAATGCCAGTGATAATCGCTGCATTGCGTTTCAGTAAATCAATACGAGTTTCCCCGCTTTGCTGCTTTGCACCTGCCGTAACCACAACAATATCGCTATCGGCATAATCAGCCTTATCGCCTGCGTGTATATCGACTTGCGGCAAAAAAGGCAGCCCCTGCACAAGGTCAAGAGCCTGCCCTTCGGCAAAATTTTTGTTCATATCGGTTATTGCAATTTCGTCCGCATAACCGCTTTGTGCCAAAGCATAGGCAAAAGTCGAGCCAACCGCACCCGCTCCAACAATGGTAACTTTACGTTTCTTCCCATCCATACTATATCTCCAATTCTTCTCCGTTTACAATTATAAAACAATCGTCCTTCACCGAATGCTCATCTACGGCTCATTTGGGTGACGGCTTTGCCGCCGTCCAAATGAGCATCTTGTGTCAAAAGCTTTTTTTCAATACTCAACCGCCGCACTATCTTTTTAGTTTAGCTTCAAATGCAAAACAATCGTCCTTCCGTCATCATCGCATACTTTCATCGCAATTCGCGTAAAAAGTGCTAATTTTCGTTTGAGCATTTTCCGTGCGGCGGTAAAAAAGTACGAAGCTCAATTAGCTCCATGCCACATTTTTTCGCAAAAAAGCCTGACCATCAGTCCGATTACAGCCTTATTGTAGCTCTCACAAGCTCTCTTTAAGTATTTGCACAACTTCATTGCGGGTCAGCACTTTATAACCGCCATCAAGTATAAAAACTCCATCTGCAATTTTTTCAATCATGTCTTCTTTAACGCCGAGTTCTTTCAAACTCAAAACTAGGTTCATCTCTTTCATCCAATGCTCCATTGCAACAAGACCTGCTTCCGCAATTTTTGCATCGGATTTGCCTTCAGGATTAACGTTCCAAACCGCAATAGCGTACCGTTTAAACTTATGAATAGCCAGTGGCATAATGTGCCTGTAATACGCAAGCGAAACCGCCGACAGCGTCATACCGTGCGTTGCGTCCGTATACGCACCGACAGAATGCCCGAACATGTGCACCATCCAATCGGTTGACTTTCCCTTTGCAACAAGCGTATTAAGTGCCCACGTCGAAATCCACATGATGTTACTGCGGGCTTCGTAGTTCGTCGGCTCTTTCGCGGCAATTCGACTGCTATGGATAAGCGAACGCAACAATCCTTCCATAATATAATCCGATGTGTTATCATCGTCTCCAGAAAAATACTGTTCGAGGATGTGCGACATAATATCGAAAAAGCCCGCAAGCATTTGATATTTCGGCACAGTGAACGTAAACTCAGGATTGAGAATCGAAAACTTCGGAAATACGTCATCTCCGAACACACGTCCGATTTTCCGCTGCGTTTTGTGATTAGTAATCACAGAACCACCGTTCATTTCCGAGCCTGTTCCAACCATTGTTAAAATTGTGCCTATCGGAATTATTTTATTGTCAACTTCTTTTTCGCCGATAAAATATTTTTCCCAAGGGTCTTCGGTGCAATAAGCCGAAACCGAAACTGCCTTCGCATAATCGCAAACAGAGCCTCCGCCCACCGCAAGAATTAAATCTGCACGGCTCTCCTTTGCAAGGGCAGCTCCCTCGTAAAGTTTTTCGAGCGTCGGATTCGGCATCACGCCACTAAGCTCGGTAACAGTTTTCCCGCACTCTTTCAGAACACGCATCACGGAATCATAAATGCCCGTTTTTTTTATTGAGCCACCGCCGTACATAAAAAGAACATTCGTTCCATAATGCGAAAGCTCCTTGCTTAAAGCGTCAAAAGAATTTTTTCCGAAATACAACTTAGTCGGATTTGAATATGTAAAATTACCTAACATAATTACCTCCACGCAAAACTTTTTGCTCAATTATCGATATAGTTACTACATGTTCGCCATTGTATCATTTTTTTAATTTTTTTTCAACGAAACATTGAGTGGCACAACGGAAATCAACTTTGCGAAAAATGTTCGAACATTCAATGCCTATCAGTCGTCATTAACCGAATGTGCAACCGATGTGGTACATTAAAATCCTTGCAGGATTTGAATGTACCTATCCTGTGTCAGTGCATTTTAGGAATACGTCCAATGCCAAAACCCGCGTATATTGCGTAAACCGGGTTTTATCAAACCACGCTTATGCACAAGGTTTTACGCTGCAAAGTAAAAGTGCTTTTTGTCATCACTGGTGCAATTTCAAAACACCGATAAAATGCAAATCACGATCATACACGCCCAAAGTTCCGTCCGCATTGAGTGCATAAAAAAATGCGTCGGTAAAAGTTCCTCCGCCTGAAAATGCATAACTTCGGCTTAAACTTAAAACTTGTGCTTTCTGGCTATCAACTGCGACAAGCGAGCCACCAAGATTGGTAACAGTAAAATCGCCCCGTGATTGAATAAAACTATCCAGAGCTTCACCGCTATAGTTTAAAAGTTTTTTGAAACGGCTTTCAAGTGGCTTTACAGCGTTCACCATAATTTTATACAACGTTGTTTGTGGCATTCCATCATCACTTGAAATAACAAAACAATAAAGCTCGGTTGTATTGGCTAAATTTTCTTTCAAGCAATACGAAAAAACGCCACTTATCGGAAAAGGCAAGGTTTCGTTACTTTTGATGTTAATCAAATAAATCGGCTGCCTTTCATCATCTGAATTTTTTACCATAAGCACATTTTTTTCGTTGATTTGCTTTGCACTTTGTATGCCGCTGATTTTATACTCAAAAACAAGCTTCGCATTGTGGTCAAAAAGCTTCAACCCAGAAAACTTTAGCGTCAGCAAGCAGTTCGAACGATACGCGGTTACATCCAAAACAGGCTCCGATGACTTGAAAAATGGCTTTATTTTATCGGTTTCAAAAGAATAAAAATAAACAGGTTCTTTTGAGCCAAACTTCCAAAGAAAAATTCCCGTATCACAAATAGTCATTCTATTTGGTGAGGTGTTCTCCGAAAAGAAATTTTTCAAAAGCACAAAGTCATCGGAGTACTCATCCTTATAATAAATCGCCGTATCTGTAAGAGCATACAAATTTTTCCCGAAGCCTTGCACCGCAATAATCGGTGTAAACGCTGGAACTCGAATATTACGCACCGAAACTTTTAAGTTACTTTCCTGCTGCAACACATAAATCGAGCCTTCACGAGTTCCTGCAAAAATCACGCCACCAAGATGAGCCGCAACCGTTATCGTTTCGTTAAAAGCAAAGTCGGGACTTGCTTTGTTGCCTTGCCGAATGCAATATGAAGCGGCTCCAGCTTTTTCGAGCCACAAGGGAACAGTATCCGTAATGCGAGTTGCAAACACTGGTTCATTTGTCTTATACGTTTGAATGTTCTTTCCCGAAAGTGCATCCAACATAAAAATCATTCCATTTTTATATCCTGCAAAACTTCGATAATCATTCAACACAACTGGATTTATTAATTTTTTTTCGCTATCAAAAGTTGTCGGTAAACTTATCTCATGGAGGTTTGTGTAAACGAGGTTGCCTGCTTCACTATAAGTCATAACCGAACGCTCATTTTCAGTTGTTGCCGCCAAAAGAACAATCCCTGGCTGAACCACGAATATCGGCACTTCATTGCCTTGTGCATCAAAAACGTTAACACCGCTAATCGAAGTATTGCCCACAAAAAGGTAAGAGCCTCGTGCCGACCACGAAATAGAAACAACTTGCTCGTCCAATTTATTTTGGTATATTGCTTCCTTTTTGTTCCAATCCCAAACCGAAACCATGTGAACGCCCATATCGTCAGTTTCATAAAACGCAATATAAGGCAACACAGGATGAGTCGCAAGTGCTTTAATCCTATAACGAGAAACCTGCCAAGTGTCAGCACTCATACTCGGATAAAGCAAAGCCGTTACAAAGCCATCATTTCCCGCAAAAAAAACTTTATTCGAAGCTGGATGAACAGAAATCGCCGACACGCCCCCATTAAAAAAATGCATCTCATCATATCCAACTCGAAGCTCAACTTCAGGCGACTCCGTCCCAGAATTTTCATCGGAGCTAGGCTCCGTTTCCGCAGTCGTTGCAGAGTCAGTATTTTCTGTACTTTCCTGTTCTTGCGACTGTTCATCGCCCGCAGGCGGTTGTTCTTCAGGCGAAGTTTCCGTACCAACTGAAGGCGTTTCTATTTGTGTACTGCCGATATTGCCAGGCTCATTCGTTTCGGAAGTATCTTGTGCGAAACTCGGTACGCGAATGAACAAACTAAAAAAAAGCAACAGAACAAAAACGCGGAATGCACTAAAGCAATTTTTTTTGCAGCTCGTATTCATAGCTACTCCGTTACAATGTTTTTATAGGAAATATAAACATCCGACGCAACCGCCGAAAATAACTCACCCTTTTTATGCTTTTTATAATCCGATGCCATATTTTCATAAAGCTCCAAAGGCACATGAATAATTCCCATTTCTTCTGAAACACCCGACACATAAAATTCCAATTTACCGTCAGAAACAGATTTCAAAGAAATTTCGATTTTAGATTTATCGCTTTTTGCACCATCAAGGATTAAAAACTTCAAAGCTTCAAGCGGAACAGTTTCAAGCCCCGCATTTATGCTATTCACTCGGTCGAGAAGTTCCCAGTTGCCGATAACTGGAATTTCCCCCGAATCAAAAGGACACTTTTCGCCAGACTTTTCGGCAGCTTTTCGGTTTGTGCAAAAAGACAAACAAAGGTAGCGCATTTTTTCTGGAACGCTCGCAATCTTTATACCCTTACTCTTCCAAGTAATATGGATCACGGTTTCAGGGCGAACCAATGTGCCACACTTAGGACATTTAAATCCGTTGAATGTTCCCGCTTTTATTTTTCCGATAAACTCAGAATCACTATCCAAATCGACAGCCGTTATCGGTTTCACTTCAAATTTATTTTCACATAAACATTGTACTTTCATAATCCGTCCTATCACTCGAAAAATTATGCAAAGTATTATACCTTATTTTAAAATATTTTACCAGTAGCCAATCTGCCTCACAATGAAATCAAGCTCACTAAAAATAATGCCTCGTCGCCGCCATTCAGCGAATGCTTATTTGCGTTGAACGCCTCTAAAGTTTTATCGTCGGCATAAAATCCAATTGGTCAAACCTAAATTAAATGAACCTTATGAAAATGCTTAAACGCATTTCTTTTAAGCTTTTCGAAACTATACCTCAAGCGAATAAATTCCAGAAAAACCGACTGCATAAAACTTAAGATTTAAAACAGTTTAGTACGCAAGGTTTTCATACAAACTCGATGTTAAAATGGGCGGCGATATTTTAGACGCTCATTTTAAACCTCCAAAATAAAATCATCACCTTGAGTAAACACCTGTTTATGAAAAAAACTAAATCTAAAAAAATGTAAAAATTATTATAAAACTCCAGTCATACATAAATCAACATTCTTGATATTATTCAACAAATCTTTATTTTCCGCGGTTATTTGTGTTTTTCCAATTTTTATATGTGTTAGATTTTTTAAGTTTGCTAAAAACAATAAATCGGAAATAGTCGATGAATCGAAAATATTCAAATTTTGTAAATTCTTAAATTCTGACAACGCCTCGTAACTACACAAATGTTTACAATTCTCTATTGTCATTTTTGTAACTTTTGGCAAGTTCTTACCAATATTGTCTAAAGTTTTAAGTTTTGAACAATAAGAGAGATTCAACTCTTCTATATTCGTATTTAACCTGCCAATCGAAATAGAGGAGGCACTTAACTTAAAAAAAGAAAGCTTTTTTAAAAATTGCAAATTACCTATTTGCTGAAAAAAACTTGCTAAATCACTACAGTTATGAACATCGATACTTTGAAGATTACTACATTGAGAAATATCACTTTTTTTAGACCACTTATAACCAATACTAGTTATATTCTTATTAGTAATACTTCCTATAAATTTTGGACTTCCCAATTCTTTCAGATTTGGCATTTCATTCACAAACGAAATATCAATCGTTTTATAATCAAATCTTATAATCAAAGAAGAAAGAGTTCTTAAGCTTGCAATAACTGAAAAATCGTCAATGCAATCCGTACTATCAACAGTAAGCTTCTTCAAATTATACGACTGTAATTCTGCCTTAATTTCATTTGAAAAGTTAGTTATTGAAGCTTCAGAAATTTTATTAGTAGTATCTGTATAAAGTCTTAATCCACTTTTTTCGATCAACATCATAATTTAATCCATTTTAGTTGGGATTGTTCTGGGGTATTCGTTCCCACCATGACTCATTTTATAAAAATACTCCCCAGGCTTTGAATTTCGTTATAATTGTATTTATCCGCATCGCTATATCTTGATTTTGGACCACCATGGTCTTGAATTCTGATATATTCGGCTTCAAAGGCTTCTTTATAATTTGCAGATGGTTTCCAATCAATACTGATAGGCATAGTATCGTTAGCCTAACTTCTAAAAGCTGCTGACGCACACGCTCTATCTATTCCACCTTTTCCAATATAAGATTTTCCAGATTCAAAATAAATTGTGTATGACCCAGTCGATTTTTTATCTGTTTGTTCTTTTGTTAATTCTCTTGCCTTTGCTTTTGCCTCTATATAATGTTCAACATTTCCTCGTATATAATCTACAGCATTATTAAATGTTTTAGAAACTGCTGTATAGGCATCTGTTGCTAAATCAGCTATATTTTGTCTAACTTCGGTATTTGCTGCAACTCCAATCGCAGGGACACCTAAAAAACGCCACTAAAGCGAACTGACCCGCCCCCTGACTTTCTTGCCATATTTGTGCGACCTCCCCAGAATTTCCATCCGGCTCCGTATACTTCACCGGATTATTGGCTTGAAGCTCGCTATCGCTTCGCTGCCCGATGCCCGCGTAGTGGTACACACTCAAGTTTACAACATTAAACACACTACCCATTCCAGGGAGGTTTTCGTTATGTTTGCGAGCTTCGTCATCGGTTGGATCAGAATAAATCAAGAATCTTAAATATAAATACTATTTCTATTTCTCCAGTTACATTTAAATCTTCAGGGATTATCTTTATTGCACAATAGTTGGAATACCAATCTCCCCCTCCAGTATATTCTACTTCTTTATCAAAATTATAGCAACCAATATATGAATTCGGCTCTTTTTGATCGGGCTTTTGATATATTTCTACTTTGATCTTCCCTGATAGCTGTCCCCTGAATTTTATTTCATATTTATAAAAATATTTATTAGAGTTCCATAGAATATTATCAGTAATTTCATTATTATTAATTTTATACATACGTCTTATAATGTTCTCGCTCAGTTCATCCTTTTGAAGGCATAAACATGATATTATACCGCAACAAAAAACAAATATTAAATACTTAACATTTTTCACTATTTTTCGACATCTTTCTTTTGATTTTGAATAACACAATCGGCAATTTTTTTAGAAGCATCAGCTCTTTTTATAAAAGGATCATCAAAATTTATAGTTTTAGTTTTTATCTTCCATAGGTGACAATATTCTATAGATACTCATAAACTCAGTATGTTCAACATCGTACCATTTTTCATCCAGTTCTGCATGAAATTTGAAAAAATCAAGGGCATCGCGATATGTTGGAAAAAGGAAAAACTTATTCAGTCTGTCTTTATAGTCAGGAAAAAAGCCCAACCTCGTAAAAATTATTTCATTATAAATTGAAGAATAAGAATAAAATTCTATATCCAAAATACCGACATCAAAACCATAGCAATTTTTATCACTGGCTTTCATTTCATCTATGCAAATTGAAACCGAATACGAACTTTTTTCATATATAGCATTACCTTCTATCCCTTTATAGTTTTGAAAAAAATGCTCCAAATCAATTTGGTTTTTACCTGCTAAACTTACTACATTATCCGAATAACCCCCAACCCAATCGTCACGCTCAATTATTAAATTCTGTTGCATATTATTTACTCCTCTTTTATTGGTATATGTTTTCCGCCAAGATGGATATGTTCTCCCCCTTTCCAGTGAGTTTCCCCGCGATCATCACAACCTTGCAAGCCTTTTTCATTATTGGGCTCCACTTCTTTTCCCCACTCCAACAATGTATCGGCATCTTTGTTAGTTACCCCACCTCTTTGTTTTGCTTCTTTTCCCAACTCGTTCAAAGCCTGTTGATCAGGATTGTGTCGTTTCTCATTATTCTTTTCCCCTTTCCCCTTCGCTCCAAAAAACCTATCCCATGCACTTTTCGCCTTACCGCCAAGCCATGTTCCAAATTCTTTGCCTTTTTCACCAATCCACTTTATGACTTCTTTTTAGCAACTGAGAGCTATCTATAAGTTTTCGTATATTTTTTTACAAAAATAGCACCATATGCTCCATAGCTTTATTTTAATAATGGATTGCAAGCATATAATCTTAGCCCTATACAATTATATGGATTCAAGAATTATTGATCCGCTATATAAATTTTCAATCCATTTATATTCAAAAAACACAGTAGTTGCACTGAATGCTAATTGTTCAAGTTCAAAAATAATATCTAAAAAATTCTCATATGTCATTCCAATAATTAAAGTATTAGCTCGATGCAATAATTCTGTTTTATTTTGAATTAAAAACACAATCTTATCAAATTTTATATTACTGTCTATTAATAGTCCAGTCTCTTGTAGTTCGATCTTATGTATTTTCAATCTCAATTTATTTATCATTGTTAGTAACGCATTATGAAAACGAATCCTCTCGCCTCTAATGTATATTATAGGCGGCGGCTCGCAATTAATCTTTTCATCTGTTTCTAATTTTAAAAAAAACATACCCACCACACCTCTATTCAATTGTAACATCTTGCCAGCTAGGGTAAGGATTTCCATAAGTTATCGGCGGTTTATAGTCCCAATGCATTTTTGGATGATATTTATCAGGTTTATGAACTCGCCATTCACCACCATTTTCATCATAAAGGCTTTTTCACCTCTATTTTTAGGTTTTTCTCTGGACGGCTCTCCTTCATGGAAATCTCCATCACCGGGTGGCTTTGTCCATATAGAGACATCACCTAAATCTATGTCCTTTGCTTGATTGCTATTTTCGTCTCCTGTTTTATCCTTAGTCTTTGGCTTTGCTTTATCTCCTTTTGAGAATAAACCTGCAATTTTTTCACCGACCCACTTTCCTGCTTCTATTGTTTTGTCAGCTATAAAATTTATGCCATTAGCTATTCCTTCAGAAATTGCTCCGTCAGAAAGTTCGTTGGCAATAATCAATCCGGAAGCTATTCCAACACAAACAATTGCAGGTGTTGGAATACTAGATAAGGGTTGCTTAGTTTCTTCAAGAAATAGCTCGACATCAGAAGGTGTAATGCTGAGTATGTTTGCCCGCCCATCAGGATCCGTGTACTTCACTGGATTATTCCCAGCATAATGGTACACGTTCAAGTTTACCGTGTTATATATCCCACCCTCACCAACAGAAGAACCAGCCATGTAATCAGTAATAGCCGGATCAGTAGAAAGCCACCTTGAATACTTCGGGTCAAGATACCTTGCCCCATAATAATACAAACCCGTTTCTGTGTCAAGCTCCTTTCCGGTGAAACGGAACGGTAATCGACATCTATGTTATTATTTTTAAGTTTTCGTTCTATCCTCCCGCTTCATTATATTAATGAACATTTGTATGTTTGCACTCATGAAAATTATTTTTATAATATGGAATAATAAGAATATGGCTTTCTCCTACTAAAAAATTTGTTAAAGCATCACTTTTATTCAAATTATACCGAAAGAACATAGCATCAAATTGACCATTCCGCATATTGTAAAAATGAGCAACATGTCTTGGGCGAAAAGGATAACCAGGAATACGCTCGTCTTTAAGATCTTCTTTGTACTCGGAAATAAAATATATATTTTCTATATCATAAAAACATGCATAAACAGGAGAAAAATCGATATCCATAATTTTGCTTCCGTCCTTAATTAGTGAAAAGTTATCTTTAAAAAATCTTTTATCATTTGGAGAATTATCAACAATATAATATATGGAATCATCATAATTATTCGGTATAAAAATTTCGGCTGATTTACCTTTAGTCAAAAGCTTACCGCTTAATGAAAATTCATAAATACATGAATAATGAGAATCACTTAGTATTAAATTGATACGATTGTTTTTGATAATAAAAAACGAAACTTCAATTCCTCGATTATAGACAGATAAATTATCGGAAATTTCAAGTTCACAAATAAAATTATTTTTAATGGATAAATTTTTAAAAGTTATTTCTTCCACATAATACTTTCTCTTCCTATTTTCTTTTTCTTCGATAACTACAAAAAACGATATAGTATCCTTTTGAAAGGATGGAAAAGTCATTTGTGTAAAATATTTATGATCGGAAATTGAATACTTTTTTTCATATATTTTTCCTTGATACATAATTTTTATGCTATAGGCCTCAACCAGTATAATGTAATCTTTAAAAACTAAAGGAAACGATTTAACATCCGCATTAGTAATTTTATTATAACAAAGTTCCGATGCTTCCAATTCATTAAAAATATTACTTGGATTATGCTTAATATATTTTTGATTTTTAAACCAATATAAACCTCCAACATACTCACGGCATAAAATTTTATCTTCGCTCATTTTTTCGTTGCATTGTTTTATTACATTTTTATTATGTATCATCATAGCTTTTTTTTCTTTATTGCTTAAAGCAAAAACTACAATTATTGTCATTATAATTATAACTAAAACTGATGCGATTATTTTTTTCATATAACAAACCTAAAATATCAATAGAATATCATATTATTTTTCATACTTTGCAACCATTTCAATTTTAAAAATTTTATGTGCAAAAGTATTTTTATCTTTTGACACAAAAGCATATACATAGTTAAAAATATATAAAGCACCTAATAAAAATGAAACATAATATAATTTATTTTCCACCTGCAAATCTAAAACTATTGCAGGCAAATAGAAGCGAATAATATTATTTAACAACACTCCAACTGCCCTGTGGTCGCCTTTGTACTCATATCTCAAAAAAATTGATGTTATACTTGGAAAAAATATATCCATAAATAAAACAATAATAGCATAAAATAAAAGTACCGCCACCAATACTGTCCTATAGAATAAGATATTCCTTACTTCCAAATTAAATAAAATAACTGCTGTAACTACTAACACTAATATAAAACCAATCACACATATAACAAAACTGATTAGTTCTTTTATCATTTTACTTGATGGTTTCATTATAACTCTCCATTCCAAAAAAGTTTAAAAAAATCTTTTATTTCAGGGTTCTTAATACATCGGGAAGCAGTGTCCAGTTACATGTATGAGAGTTAAACTGAACTTGCCATAGTATTTTATCAAAGCTCTGAATATAATCGACGTAAAAAACTCATCATCACTATCATGTATATCTGTAAGCGTATATCCAACTTTATTTATATCATCAATAGTACAATCATCGGCATTTCCATTAGACTCGGTTAAAAAGTGTATAGTAATATCACTCTCTTTAAATTCATTCGTTATGAATGCTTGTATTTCACTATTCATAAAATCCTCGCATTATCATGGTATTAAATTTATTTTTCCATCAACTCGAATATCTACTCGATCACCATTCCCATTTTTTCTATTTTGAAATGAGCAATAAGTAGAACTCACACTACTACTAGCCATACATTTGTCAATCCACTTATTTGCTTTTTTCTACAATTAAGTTTTCATGTACCGCATGTTCTTTGCACAACAAAATAAACTCATCGTATGTTAACGGTCCGAAAACTTTTCTTTCAACTTTTAATACCAGCCAATAATAGTCAGCATTCAACCCATTAGCGTACGAATAATTTTCATTGTAATTATACAAATACTCCTGATGTTTTTGCGGATGCTGTTTTGCGGTAATATATTTTTCATCGGTTTTATACCACAAAATTTTCGGCACAATGTCAGCAGCGTCTCCCGGTGAAAAAATACAGCAATAATCTTCATGGTATTTAAAACCGTCTCCTAAATCCACTTCTGGTGTATAAAACATATTGCCTAAAACTACAAAAAGTATAAAAAGAACGAACCATATCAAAGTGCAAAATAAAACTTTTGTCGCTTTTTTGTATTTTCTACTCGTTATGGTTAAAATAAAGCCTATCATTAAAAGTGCAGTAATGAGCACTATCATTATTGGAAAAAAAGAAAAACCAGCCATGTTTATCTCCACCATGCTCTTTTTAGCTGTTTAGAGCCATAGATATTGATTTCATATGGTGTACCCTTGCCTGCATATATGGAACCGGCTATTGTAACGATATTTCGAACACAATTTTTAAGACCGTTCCAAGGTTTCATATCAAAATCATATGTATCGGCATAAGCACGACAAGTATCATTTGGATATCGAACAAAGGTTAAAGAGCCATAAACTTTACCATCCTTGCTTCCTAGTGTAAACAAATTAAATACATATCTTTTTCCAATATATTTATCTCCCAAAGAATAAAGCATTGATATATCAATAGAATTTATATCGACAAAAAGCTCATTGCCATGTCCGTTTCTATACCAATTGTTAGCTTCTTCTAATGTTAATTTACCATCCCAATCAGGTCTACCACTTAAAGCATTAAAACTTTCATGAAACCTATCGTAAGCATTCTGTCCATTCAAACCTTCAATTCCTAAATTTTTATTCTTTGCATCATCTAGGCTCATTTTTGCATCATAATCTTCTTTATTCATAATAAAAGCTTCTCCTTGCAAACCAGAATTTTCGGTTACGCCAATTAATTCGCCTTCAATATCGTATACGGGATTGCGTCCCGTCGGGTCATTGTATTTAACCGGATTGTTATTAGCATACCCAAACACCGCGAAGTTAAACGAGTTATATACCCCACCGTTCGGTAGTTTGCTTGTGTCGGCTCCGGCTTGCGGGATATACTCTCCAAGAGCCGGATTAGTAGAAAGCCACCGACTATAGTTTTAGTTTATTATAACCTCCATTTAGTACATAAGAATCCAAATAAAACTCTTTACCAATCAATAGTTAGGGCATCACCTTTTTTATTACAGTAAACAGTTGGTGGCGATAAATTATTAGTTTTATGGTTATTAAAGTCTAAAATATTTTGAATATATTCCCTGAATTTATTACTAATTCGGTAATCATCTTTAACACTTTCTAAAAAATCATAGTATTTCGGAAAATCATCACAGGTTAGTAACTGTGTTATTCGAATTGACAAAGCTTCATTCACATAAACACTTTTTTTTAGCACTTCCAACAAATAATCATATAAATCCGCCGTCATAATATCTCTAAAAAGACAAACACAAGTTACAGAACGCATATCGTATTTTTCTACAATTTGTTTCAGTGTATTAATAAATAAGCTCTTTTCAGATTCGTTTAATGTACCGTTTTCGTACATATCAGATATATCTCCCATATCAAAAGTCAAATCACTAATATGCTTATCGATATTTTCTAGCTTTTTTTTCACGTCTGTATTTATTTTCTCTTTCATTTTTTAATCCTTTAGTTTAACTGAAATACTTTGGAGAATTTTTGTATATGGATGTGGAGAAACATTTGCATTGTCCCTTGATGCTTGTATTAAACGGTTTGCAACTCTTTTATTTTACAAAATAAATCAAGTATTTTATCATTTGCAACCACATCAATAAGAAAAGAAACTTGTTTAAATGTTTTATCATCACAATATTGTATTTTCAAAATTGCGGAAAGTACAGATTCAATATTTTTTTCATTATAAGTTTTTCCAATTGCCCATACAATACGATCAGAATACTTCGTAAACTTTTCCAATAAATCCAACAAGGCTGAAACAATCTCATCACTATCGCTTTTACTCAGTTTTAAATTTATGAGATCAGTGGGGAGTAAGTAAGTGTAATCCGTTGGATTTTCTTTACCATTATTTTTTTCAAGTAATAAACCAAAAGTCATAATGAGATCACTTTTGTCTTTTGCTATATCCTCATCTAAATAAGATAAATACTTGATTAGAGTTGCATCCATTTTTTATTCCACTAAATTTGTACCACGCAGGTTTTCTAAATCAATTCGATAATCTTTGCCCTGATATTTAAATGATTCTCGCATTACATTTCCTCCATCAAAAATGCCATGAACATTCCTTATAGATTTACTCATTCGTATGATAGCAGAGCGAAATCCTTCACATCTTCCTAATCCAGGCTCTTTAGATACTGCTGATGTATACAATTCCATCAAAGCTTCATACGCATGAGCTTTCTTTACACCAAATTTTTTGTCTTGACTGGTTTTTACAACCGAAGCAGATGTTTCAGAACCAACTTGCACTTGGAATCTAATAGCATTGGCATCCGGTGTTTGTTCTTGCTCCGTCTGTTCTTTTGCTTTAGCCGATGCTTTTGAAACTGTTTTTGCAACAAAGTAGTCTATAACAACCGCACCTGCAATAACAACTCCATATCCTACCCATTTCCATAGAACTGCATCTGTAGGTTCGGGAGTTGCAATATCTGTAAGTATTACTTTAATTGTTGCTTCTTTTGCTAATCGTCCATCCGGGTCATTGTATTTTATCGGATTGTTATTTCCGTAGTTAAAGACTTGCAGATTAGTTGTGTTATACACCCCGTTGTTCGGCAGCTTGCTTGTGTCGGCTCCGACTTGCGGAATATATTCTCCCAGAGCCGGATCAGTAGAAAACCACCGACTATAGTTCTAGTTTTTATCCTCCTCCGGGAAAGGAGCTTTAAAAAGCTTAACATATAGTTTTTTGAAAGCTCCCAAAGCTTCTTTTGATAATTGTCTGAATGCACCGGAAGCAATAAATTTACTCATTGCCGTTTTTTGCGCTTCCTCTTCCTTTGTATCTACTGTGACCGGAGAGAGTGGCTCATTTCTTTTAAATTTCTTCCAATTTTCTATTATATTTTCAGTATTATTGATGCGGATTCCCATAACCATGCTTGACATTTTCGACAACATAAAGTTATTTTCGAAAAACAATCGTTTTTCATTATTATAAAAATACGATGTGCTATTATAATAACAACGACCTACACCTACAAGTTCATCCCAATATTTTTCCAGAGCATTTAATAATTGTATTTGAAATTTATTGTGAAAATGATGATACAAAAAAAGTACTTCAGCACCTGATACCAAAGCAGTTAATATAAGCCATGAGTTTTCTACTGCTTTTTTCATATACCATGACACCACATCCGATGTATAAACTTCTTCGTATAAAATATAATCACTTAAAACTGATGGAAAAAAAGCATTCGGTATCCCCCTTGTAGCATATACATCGTCCAAAACGATTGGTGTATCCTCAGTAACCTCCATCATTTTATCGGGAGCTTGTATTTCGTTGATAAAATTTTTCATAAAAACTATATTATGATTTTTCAATGGTCTTAATCTTTTTATAACTTCGTTATATGATCCAAATAATATGCCGGGTATTTTCATTTTAGTCTCCTTGGTTTTATGGCACCAGAATAGATGCCGGTGCTAATGAAGGACACACGACAGTAACTAGTGCTGTTCTGACAAGCTTATATGTAACATATAGCACAATTGCAGTGCATGCAGATGCAGCTATAACAACTTTTCCCTTTGATGAATCTGATTCAGGATTAGTGATCTTGCCATACAAAATAACACCAGCTTCCGGACTATGGTAGAACACAGATGTGTTTTCATTCAAATCAAAGGATCCAAATGTTCCGGCTGCATCGCTACTTCCCAAATGTATATCACTTTCACCGTATTTTTTTAGTATAGACATATACAGCAAAGCATCTTCTCGTGCAACTTTGGCACCTTGGGTTTCAGGTTTTATTTCATATAGTTCATTTGTTGTCATATTCCATATATCCGGTTTTAGTCCTAAATCAGTTCTTCCAAGTCCTTTATCTACTTTACCTGCCTCATGAAACTCCCTCGACATAGAAATCGTGTTACCGGTAACATTTTCATATTCATGGAGCCACTTATAAATTTCAAAAATCCTTCGATGTATCTCCCTACCTTCACTAGTATCTGTCGTTTCACCACTACGCCCATCTGGATCCGTATACTTCACCGGATTGTTATTAGCATACCCAAACACCGCAAGGTTAAACGAGTTATACACTCCGTTGTTCGGTATCTTGCTTGTATCCGCTCCAACCTGCGGAATGTACTCACCTAATGCCGGGTCTCCACTCAACCATCTCGAATACTTCGGATCCAGATACCTAGCTCCATAATAATACAAACCCGTTTCTGTGTCAAGCTCTTTCCATGCAAAATCTAAATGATGTCGTATTTAAGCTATAGGTACTTACTTCTGGAATGATGTTCTTTCGACTTTTACAGTAAATATTACATCACTGCAAAAATCGTTATCCGGAGCAACAATAATTTTCAATTCCAGATACGAAAACTTTTTAAAAAATGGAATATTTAAATCACATAAATCGCTAATGTTCGAAACCGAGCCAGTGTGCCTGAAGCTTACTTCTTCAATATCGTGTACTTCAACAACACTTTTTTTCGAAGCAACCATGATTTTTAGTTTTAATGGCAAAACCTCCCTATAGTTCTCCCCGTCCTCCTGCACAACTTTAACACGATATGCAAAAAATGGATTCAAATTCAAAGGCAAGACATATTCACCTCCGTTACAATCACATACAATGCTCCTTTCAAAGCCAGAATCCACTATAATCATAAGCGAACATATCAGCGAATAAATAAAAGTATAAACCGCGAGTATCATCGCAGCAGCAAATAAAATCAGTAATAAAATTATCAAAGTAATTATCTCCTATCTATGGGATTCCTTTAAGCCAATTTATAATTGTACGAAAACCTTATTTGTCTTTTCTTCTATCCAAATTTTTTCTGCAACATCATAAGATACCGTTGCCATAAATGCCACATTAAGAGCCCCTACATATATTACAGAAAAGATAGCAATTTTGTCATACAGCCTATATCTTCTAAACACTTACAAACACCAATTTCATATCCACCTCCAGCAAAAATTAAGCCTCATTTCAAAAGCAACTCCTTTTTTTATCAAGTTGTCAATCCACATACTTCAAATTCACTCTGCGTCTATACCCTCGACAAAGTTAATGCGAAAGCTGCGATGCCGTTATCGGTTTAATCGTATCACAAAAACAAAATAGATTCCAGTAGTTTTACACAAAACGCTAAAAACTTTTCCCAAGGCTTTACATTATGAACATAACTAGTATGATTTCTGTATATTATGCCAACATTCAAAAACAGTAAGAGTCTCAAGATGGTTAAAGCTTTTACGGGAATCGGTTTGCGTCTGTCTTTAAATATTTTTTAACTTCCACTTTAGATAAAAACTTTGAAATAAAATCCTTCATAATATCATCTATATCATCTCTAACTTCCGCAATTTTTTGCCGCATATGTATTCATTAAATCTTTAAGTAGTCCATAATCTAAAGTTTCAACTTATTTCGCATTCACCAAATATTTTTACACTCAGACGATAACCAACCATTATGCTATAATAAATTTATACCGCGGCAATCGGCTATTTTCCTTGAATGTTAAACTTTAAACTTGCCGACTTCCGAAGACACGTTATCAATCGCATCTTTGTTCCGCTGAGTAATTTCATTTACTTCCTGCACTGCACGACTTATCTGCACAGCACCAGCAGCCATTTCGTTCATGCTATCAGTGATAATCATCGTTAACTCATCGAGCTTACGCATCTCTTCTGCAACTTGCACGCCACCGCGGAGCATTTCAGCAGAACCAGATTGAACTTCCTGCGTTACCGCATTGATATCCCGAATTGCCGATAACACTTCGCTACTTCCGTGTTCCTGCTCTTTCATTGCAGCCATCAAGTTCGCACTCATCATTTTTACATGCTCGGAAAGTTCAAAAATAGAGTTAAACTTTTCTTCAACAGTTTTTGACAACCTTGACAGCGTTTCAATTTCCGAACCAAGCGTCTTTAACGTTGTAGTAATATTTTTGCCTTGAGCCGAAGACTCTTCCGCCAACTTTCGGATTTCATCTGCAACAACGGCAAAACCTTTTCCCGCTTCACCTGCGTGAGCAGCCTCGATTGCGGCATTCATTGCCAAAAGGTTTGTCTGGCTCGCGATGTTTTGAATAACATTACTTGCTTCGATTAAGCCACCTGACTCTTCGGCAATTTTTTGCGTTACTGTATTTGAAGTTGCAACTGCACCTTTTCCGTCGCCAGTTGCCTGTACCAATTTTTTAATTGAATCGTCAGTTTTATCGATGGTTTGTGTTATCGAAGCAATATTTGCAACCATCTGCTCAATCGCGGAAGACGACTGCGCAACCGAAGCAGATTGCGTTTCGATACTGCCGTTCAACTGTTTTATCGTGCGGATAATTTCTTCCATCGTTGCAGCTGTTTCAGTAACGCCTGCTGCCTGCGTCATCGCTTGTTGCTTTACACCTTCGATATTTGCACTGATTTGTCGAATCGAGCTTGCCGTTTCATTTGAGTTCGTCGAAAGAAACGAACCGACTTCCTCCATTTCAGCCGTATTCCGTTTAACACCAGAAAGAAGCTCGACAGTATTTTTATGGAAAATATTGAGCCTCACCGCAAGAATCCCCAGAACATCTCGACGCGTTACCTCCAAGTGCTTGACGGCAAAATTTCCAGACGCAAGCGTATCTGTAAACTCCATCACCTCGTCAATAGTTTTGCTCACTCCGCTATACATTGTGTAATTTATAAAAAGTGCAACAACAAGCGTCAACAATGCAATCGGAATAATCCTTTGCAATGTTTGCACAATATCCAAACCGTTGTAAAGCATTCCAACAAATGGAGCCATGCACAACAATATAATCGCCGAAAAAAGAAAATAACTTATCAGCATTGTGCGGGTAATATACGACATGGTAATATGCTCTTTTTCTAAAGGCAAAAACGACATATAACGCTCGGTTCTCTTCGTCCACAAAATATAGAAAAAAAGTGCGATGAAGTTCAAACAGCCGATAGCACCTAACGCACAGGCAATAATCTTTGCTGGAGAATGGATACCTAACCAATACAACGCAGAAAATATTGCAATAGGAGTTAAAATAACAGGCACAGCTAAACTTATTTTAAAGCAAATGCTCAATGCTTTATTTGCTTCATCGATTCCGACAGAACCATCTTTATAATTTTCAAGCATATTTGTGAAAATTTTATAAACTACGCATGGTGTTGATAGATTGAGAATAAGAGTAACAAGAGACGGAAGTGACGAGAAAAACCTTGAAAGCTCTTCGATTGGACTTATTTTTGTATACCACGCATACAAAAAAGTAAACGCAAATGTACCATTAAATATAAAAAAATTCAAAACAAAAATCGATTTCGGCGGTTTCGGAATAGAAACATTGCTCATAAGTTTAACGTCCTTTTAAATAAAATAATCTATCTCACAAGCCACTTATCAAGTGGCAAGACAAAAAGCACCACACAATCACACGCAAAAGCGTACAAAAGTTGAAGCATAGTGGTTGATTATATATTTATTTCCAGGTTATGTCAAGACTTTTTATAACTAAAATATTTCCAAAAGGACAAAACGGGACCGAAGGGATTCGAACCCCCTACCTACTGCTTAGAAGGCAGTTGCTCTATCCGAATGAGCTACGATCCCAATTCGGGATGGAGGGATTTGAACCCCCGATCTTCTGCTCCCAAAGCAGACGCCTTAGCCCCTAGGCTACATCCCGTCAACAAAAGCTAGTATACCAAAAAGCGTCTGTTTTGTCAAGCCCCCGCATTTTTTTGTGAAAATATATTGTTTTATCTACCAGCCGTCCGTGGCGGTAGTGGCACGGATGCAGTTTAAGAATTGACGTCCTTGTCAATTCTTAAACTGCGAGTTTTTGAAAGACATCGGCAATTTTTTTAACATGATGGGCAAATTAAAATCCTGCTGGATTTTAATTTGCCCCGTGAGTTGCACTTTCGGTGAATGACAACAAAAACACATTATTTTGGTGAGCTTGATTTTTCGTGAATTTTTCTTGTTGTCTTTGAAGGAGTTGTGCTTTTTAGTTTGAATAGAATCGGCTTATCTTTTCCGAAAAATGCCCTCCAAAAAATTTAAAAAAAATAATTTTTTTGGCGTTTTGGTATTGACATATTTTTTAGTTTATGGTATGGTTACTGGTTGGATGAGCATTGATGTTTGCAGTGCTTGGTACTAACCTCATAAAACGTAGAACTTTTAGGAGGTTCATCATGAAAAAACTTTTAAGTTTTGTTTTTCCTTTCTTTGTGTTTTTTTCCTGCAACATGGATATCAGCGTCCCTGATGTATCGCAGATGAACGGTGGCAATGTACGGCTTGTGCTTGGCGGTTCGCAACGGAGCGTAACCGACGGTAAGAAGATGGCTGAGCTTAGTAAAGCAGATTATGTGCGTGTTAGGTTTGTTATTGATGGCACGGAGATTGTGCGCCACAAAGGTAACGGTCTCGATATTTCTGGAGAGATGCTCACGGTTTCAGATATCAAAAGTGGCTTTTATGAAAGTATCGAAGTTGACATCATGGATAAGCTTTGCACGTACACGGCTGTCGCGAAAAGCGTTACACTTTCAGCTACCGCCCCGAATGCTCTTAACGCCTCAATCGAAAAAGTAACGCCACATATTTTGGTGAAATCAGGTACAGTCGGTGACACAGCATTTTTTGCGTTTCCGGACATTGCTGATTTGGGTTTGGGATTTCTAATAAATAGCACACCAACGATTACAATTCCAAGCTTTGACCTTCAATACTCGTATTTTGATAAGTGGGGTTGCATGTTTTATCGTAATAATTCAGGTGCTGCCACGACGTTTGCTCAACTGAAAGGGGACTTTTACTCCAGGACTATACAACGTAATATATCTTCGAATGATTCAGATATATCAACGTCAAATGTGTTATATCTTGATCGCTCAAAAAACTTGCTCCACCATATGAATATAAACACAGTAAATAACAAAACCAAGTTAAAATCGTGGAAGATTAAGTGGGACGAAATAGATGATACCGACGATATTGAAATAGAGGATTTTAATAATGCAAACTTGAGTTGTAAGCAAATTTGTGTTGACAATGGTGAGGTTTATGCTATCATGTCTGAAACCACTGCTACACCAGCAGCTTCAGTGCCCAATACTATAAAGCTTATGAAATTTACGATTAACGGCGATAAAGCGAAATTGTCAGGAACTCAGAATCTTGGAGAAGTTAGTGTTTCATCGAATCATTCAATGTTGGACATTGCGGATGGAAAGATATTTGCATTTATCGAAACAAATGATGAAGAAGGTGGCGTTGGAACAGTGTTACCACAATCGTCTTTTAAAATTTTTGTGTTGAATGCGAAAAACCTAAAGGTTATTGACCAAGTGAAACTGGATACACAAAGTGCAACTATACAGAAGATGCTTGGAGTTCGTGGAAGTAAAGTATACTTTGGCGTATTTGGTGGTGGCAGTACTGCTGACGATTACGTTGGAGTGTATGACATTGAAAAGAAAAGCTTCGGTAAGGTTGATAGCGAGGCATTAGTGGCTGCAATGCAAAAGCTAGAGCCGAGTGGCAACCCAGTGTCCATTAATTATAGATAACAGGTGCGGGCGATTTTGCTTTGAGGCGGTTGCTCGCGGGCGGGTGCCTTTTGGCACCTGCTTTTGCAAAGTTGGCTCTCGTGCTTTCGGTTGATTGCGTGCGGTTATGGTGTCAATCGTGCCTCTTTTACGGACTTTTTTCTGGTTGGTTTTCGGCTTGCAGAAATAATTAGAATTTGCTATAGTTGCCCTAACGCGTGATTTCCTAGGCGTGAAATTTTGAGGAGTTTGTTTTATGAAAAAGCTTTTTTGTACACTTTGCTTTATAGCTTCGATAGCATTCGTAACTGGATGCAACTTGGCGGTGTATTTTCCCGTCGAAAAAACTAGCGGTTATGTTAGGCTGTATGTGTCCGATGGTTCGGTGAATACGAATGCACTACTTCGCGGAGTGTGCGGCTTCCCCGTTATCAGCGATTTAACCGGCTCAGTTGTTAAAGAACTGGACTTGAGCGTTATTTATCCAGACGGCAGCAAACAAGAATACTCGAAAAAAAGTGGCACATTGAAATACGATGTGTCTTCGATTATAGTGGAAGGGCTTTCTGCTGGTATGTACAGCTTTGAACTGAAAATCGTTACAACGTTTTCAACATACGAGGCTAAAGGCAATGGTCAGATTTCCAGTGCTTCGAATAGACCAATTGTGCTTAAGGTTGAAAAGGTAACCCCGCATATTGTGCTGTATTCAGATAATGCGACAGGCAGCACTGATGAGTTTTATTTTGCACCAGACCCAGAAAACTCAAAAGTGGTGTACAAAGTCGGCGGTTTGACTTTTAAGGAAACGAGCTCTGACCCGCAAAAACAGCTTTTTACCTTTGATAAACAGGGGCGTTTTTACTACATGGGAACTTTCAATCAACTTTATGACGGTCTTTCAAATTCTGGTGTTTTGACCACACAGGGGGCTTTTTGCGTTGATACAACAAATAACCACTTGTATTATACTACGAACAATTCACTCAATGCAAGTGTGATTAAAAAAGTCGGTATTTCCCCATTGGAAGGCTCGACAGGTCAGGCTATCAGTCCTGGTAACGTTTTTTCATGCCTTGCATATTTTGATGATTATGTTGATAACCCTAAAAATGGTGCTATTAGATATGAAGATAAGCGGTATATAGTCGGGTATCACGTTAAAGACCCAGGGGAGTCGACGGCTGTGCCATCCGTTCGGCTTTACTGCACAACCGAGCTCACTACACCGCCTTCTGGCAACATTAAGATTACCGAAGCAGGTACATCTGGCAACATGGATCCAGGAACAAATATTGCTTATGATATAGCAATGGTGAAATCTAATGGAAACGTGAAAATATTTGTTTTAATGCATAATGGGTCACCTACATCGCCTGCACATCAAGCCATGGGAAATTATACGGTAACACTAACTTCATCAGGTAGCACGTTTGACCATAAGATTAAAGGCTCGTCTGGCGGCAGCCCTACGCATATAACTGGACAGCGATTTTTGGGACACCGCGGGACAAAGTTGTACATTGCTGGTAAAGGTACTGACTCTGGAAATATCATTGTGTTCGACTATGAAAAAGGGACAAAAAAAAAGATACCACTTTCAGACTTTAAGGATGAGAGTGGAAACGATGTTACGATAAGTTTTTAGGAAACGGAACACTTAGTTTATGCTTTGAATATAAAAAGGTGAGGTAAATTATGAAAAAAAGTTTTGTGCTTTTGGTGTTTGCTTTTTTGGGTGGCTGGTGTTTTGCACAAAGTGCCGCACACATTGAAGCAATTTTAGAAATGAAGACGCTTTCAGTTGGTGAAGCGTGTTATTTGGCGGCGTGTGCTGGTGAGAAAATCACTGATGACGCCAGCCTTGAAAAGGCGTTCGACGTGTTTAAGGACACAAAAATCCTTGGCGATAAAACGCTTCAGGATACTGTCCGCATAGATGAATTTGCGAATCTTTTGTTGCATGGTCTTGGGATTGAAAAAAACTTGTGGCATTCTGCCTTGAAAAGCAATCACTATGCACTCAAAACGCTTATCGGAATGGGCATTCTTAACAAAAGGATTCCGCCGTCTAAAGAGGTTTCTGGCAATGAGGCTCTCCGCATTTTGACTGAACTTTTGAATAGGAGTACACGATAATGAAACGCTTGTACAAAATTACGGCTTTGTTTTTCGCGGTATGTATCGCAGCCGCACCTATATTTGCGATTGACGGCGGTGGCTCGATTGCCGCAGGTATTGATGTGCAGTTGCCGATTAAATTGCCGACTAGTCCAATCAGTGTGAAAAATTTTGAGCGGCTGGAGTTTTACCTTCAGCAAAATATTGATAAAGCTGGAAATTATAATTTCTATCTGGACACGTCCTATTTGTTTTTATTTTCTGGAGACTTTTCGAAAAGTAGCAAAAAAACTTCTATCAAAAATATTGTAGATATTGACCAGTTGAATTTTTCGTTTTTGTTTCCGCTTAGCAATCAAAAAAATTTGTCATTTATCTTCGGACGTTTTCCAGTGGTCGATTATACAAATACGATACTAAAACAAAAGATTGACGGTGCAAAAGTTGGCCTTGACTTTCAAACATGGCAAGCCAATTTTACGCTTGGTTATACGGGGCTTTTGAACACCTATACGAATCCGCTTTATGCTGTCCCGATGAAATATTCAAATCCAGTGTATGTTTTGTCGCCAGCGTTTATCACGATGAATGCGGGCGCAAACTTTTATGTCGGAAAATACAGTCATCGGTTGGGTTTTGAGTTTATGAGCTTTTTTCAGTCGAAGCTCAATCCTGGGTATCAACTGTACTTTACGGCGTTTGCTGGCGGGCAGATTATCCCGCGTTTAGTGTTTGACCTTTCGACGACTTTAACTGTGCGAAAATTCCGAACAAACACGAGGACACAGGTCGGAGGTCTTTTGGTTGGCAACTTAACTTATTATTTTGAGCCGTTTAATTCGTCGTTCGGGTTCAAAGCTTTGTATGCAAGCGGTGCAAATCCTTCGAATGGCGAAGGAAGCTTTGTCGGATTTTCTCGTTTGCCGCTTTCTAAAATCAGCGGGATTGTTCCGTCGGATGTTGTTTCGTTTGGACTTTCTGGTTCACTAAAACCGATTGAAGACTTGCATTTGAAATTCACGACTGATTTATATTTGAAAGGTTCAAAGCCCACGACTGGGGAGAAAGTTTTTTCAGGCTTTCAGTGGGGCTTTAATTTGGATTATATTTTGATGCAGTCTTTTTATCTCAATTTTGAATTGGGACATTTTATTGGGGAAAAAGGACGAGGTGCCTTTTTGGGTTCTTTGAAGCTTATGCTAACTTTCTGATAGGGAGGAAAAATGAAAAAGCTTGTATTTTTGGGTGCGTTGTTATTTACAGCGTGTTGCGTGTTTGCGGTTGAAGCTGAAATTGTTTCGGTTGAGGGCAAAGTTGAAATTAAATCCCAAGGGCGTGCGTGGCATACTGCCGCCAAGGGCGAAAAAATTAACGCAGGAAGCGTAATTTCGACAGGCTTTAAATCGACGGTTACTTTTAAGATTGACGGGTCAACCTTTGTGGTCAATCCTCTCACTCGCTTGAAGTTAGAAGAGATTGTGCAGAAAGACAATGCGGTTTCATCAAAGGTGTTTTTGGACACTGGAAGTATTAAAGCTGATGTAAAACCGAAGACAACAGAAAAAGTGAACTTTCAGGTACAAACCCCAGTTGCAACGGCTTCTGTCCGCGGAACTGCTGGTGAAATTACTGCTGCTGGAACTTTGGTGAGTAGTCAAGGCGTTTGGGAGTACAAGTCAGGTTCAATAGTTGCGTACATTCCGAAAGGTAGTCTTATCGAAGTTACTGCGGACGGTAAGATTGCACCTGCAACCACGGTGCTTAAAACGCAAGCGAGTGTGCCTACGATTGCCGATACTGTTGCACCTAACGTTTCTGTTGAGCCTACTGTTGCAAGTTCGCCGGTACTAACAATAGACTGGTAGTTTAATTTATCGCGAGGTGCAGGTTCGTTAAATCGGTGCCTGTACCGGCGTAGTTTGAGCTTTCTAAAAAGCGTTTGACCAAAGTAAAAACCCGCCCGATAGGACGGGTTTTGTTTTTAGCTTTGGTGAATCCTTTGCCTACTTGATATTGAGCTTTTGTGCTAAATTTTCTATATTTTGCAAAACTTCGTCCTGCAAGGTTTTCCAACCTGAAGGAGTAATGTTTAGAATTTCGAGCTTTTCTTCTGGCAGCTTGAATGACTCGGGAACTTTTTTGCTCATGTAGTACGAGCCTTCAAGTTCAATGAGATTGGTGTCTGCCGGAGCGTCATTCGGTTGGTTGTTCAAGGCAATACTTCCGACGGTGTATGTGATGTCATCGCTAGTTTTTTTCATGCTTCCGTCGACGGACAATGATACCATACTGGGAACGCCTACTGTGTCGGGCTGACTTTCGCTTTTGGATTTTGCAAGCGGGCGCGAGCCGACGATGGTCATCAAAGCCCTAAAGTTGTCGGATGTTTTGGTTGCGTCGGCGGCGAAATTGAAATTAAGTGCAAACGTTTCCGCGGTTTTTTTATTTGAAAGATCAGTGAAGAACCAAAGGTCGGCTTTGTCTTTTTCGCATGTTCCCTGTGAGCCAAAAGAAATATTGTAATATTCGCTGCTGCCGTCCACGTCAAGCGGAATGCTCATTTTCAACAAGCAACTATTCAGCGGATGCTCATAATCGGCAATTTCATAGCCGAATTCGGAAGTTTTGCCAGTTTCGTATTCGCATTTAGTCGTGGATTTGGTTATAAATCCTTTTGTTATAACCATCTCTTCGGTTAATTTTGTTACCTTCGGCAAGTTGTTTAATAGGTCTGCAACTTTCGTTTGGATGGTATTAAAATTTTCAGCCGGAAGCAGTTTTTTGTAAAGCTCGATAAGTGCGGTAATGTGCGAGTCTTTGTACAAGGTATTGAATACTTCGGTTTGGTAATTTTTTACATTTTCAGCTCCCGATTCGATGATGTAGCCACTGTCTGTTTTACTTATCTTCGCTTTGCTGTAAAAGTTACGGGTGGCTTTTTCCAATCTCTTTATGGTAACTTTATCCAACTCGAAAAAGTTCATTTTTTTTAAGTTATCGTACGACAAGTCTATGGAGAGCATTGGAAAAGCCATCAGCGGTAAGACAAGTGCACCAAGCTTTCCTACATCTGAAGTTTTGATGGTGAACGTTTTACCGAGTATCTCAGGTGAAGCAGCTTCTATGTTTGTGTTTCCGACTTTTACGTTCGCAATTGTGGTTTCAGGTTGTCCTTTGAGAAGATTTTTCAGCACATAAGAGTACCGAAATTCCTTGTTCTTTTTGTCGTTGACGCTGTCAAACTTCAAACCAATATTGTTTGCGATGCATTGCTCGATAAATTTCGGCATTGCATCTTTTGTTGACTGCCAGTTTTTAATCGAAATATCGTACCCCGATGAACCTGAGTCGCGTAATGCACTGTACATAAAAAAATCGTCTGCAAATTTTGTCCATTCCACTTCGAGCTTTTCTCTCGATGCTTTTTGTGCTTTGAGAATAGCATTCACATTTCTGTTGCCACACGAAATTAGCAACAAAGCCGCTATCAAAATCGCCAGTGTCTTGTATATTTTTTTCACAAATTACTCCTTGTGCTCCTTTATTTTTGGAGCGTTTCTGTATTATACTCAAATTTTAAAATAATGCAAGTCTTAATGTAAAAAGTCCAAAAAATCAAGCTTCCCAAAATGCTTCATTGTCGTCATTAACCGAACGTGCAGCCGATGTGGAGCATTAAAATCCTTGCAAGGATTTTAATGCTCACTAACATGTTCAAATACTCAATCCACTCCGCTTGTTGCTCAAACCCGCGAATATTGCGTCCAAGGATGCGGTTCAAAAATTGGCGTCCGTGCCAATTCTTAAACTGCGAGTTTTTCATTCGAAAAACTCGATAGGAATCTTTACCAGCTGACATACTTGTCAGCCCCGCGATGTTTGCGTCAGCAGGCAGTTTTGGGCGTAGCCCAAAACTTATTGCCTAAAAAGTAAAAAGCTCTGGAACATGATGGACAAGTTAAAATCCGCTTGGCGGATTTTAACTTGTCCTGTGAGTTGCACTTTCGGTGAATGGATGATACTTGTGCATTTTCACAAACTGGACTTTTTTTTTCATTTATGTATACTATTCGGCGATGTACAACCAGAAAAAAATACGAAATTTTTGCATTGTGGCACACATTGACCACGGAAAATCGACGCTTTCAGACCGCTTAATTGAAAAGACAAAGGCGGTTGCCGAACGTTTGCAGCGAACCCAGATGACAGACAATATGGACATCGAGCGGGAGCGAGGCATTACAATCAAAAGTCAGGCGGTAACTATTTCATACACGGCAAAAAACGGTGAGCAGTACCAACTTAATTTTGTCGACACGCCTGGACACGTTGACTTTTCGTACGAGGTTTCAAGAGCGATCGCTTCATGTGAAGGAGCGATTCTCATCGTTGACGCAACTCAAGGCGTGGAGTCGCAAACGCTTTCCAATATGTATTTAGCATTGGAGCACGATTTGACGATTCTTCCAGTAATCAACAAAATTGACTTACCAGCAGCGGACATTGAAGCGGTTAAGCATCAAATAGACAATGAGCTGGGTTTGGACAGTGACACGGCAATCGCAGTTTCTGCAAAAACGGGACAAAACATTGAAGCCCTTTTTGAAGCGATTGTTCAGCAGTTTCCGCCGCCTGAGGGAAATCCAGACGGTGAACTCAAAGCGTTAATTTTTGACTGCCACTACGACGTTTACCGCGGTGTTGTCGTGCATGTGCGTGTGTTCGAAGGCTGCATCAAAGCTGGAATGACCGTCCGCTTTATGAATAGCAAAAGCGAGTACAAAGTTGAAGAGACGGGTATCTTTGTTTTGGATTTAATCAAAAATGACGGACTGCAAGCTGGCGAAGTCGGATACATTATTGCTGGCGTTAAAACTGTTTCAGACGTGGCAGTCGGCGACACAGTAACCGACGCAGCCTCGCCGTGCGAAACCCCGCTGAAAGGCTTCAAAGAAGTGAAGCCAGTCGTTTTTTCGTCCATTTACCCAATTGACACAAACGACTATGAAGAACTTCGAGACGCTTTCGAGCGTTTGAAACTCAACGATGCAAGTTTAACTTACGAAAAAGATTCTTCGATTGCACTGGGTAACGGTTTCCGCTGTGGCTTTTTAGGCTTGCTCCATTTGGAAATTGTTCAAGAACGCTTAGAGCGGGAATTTGACCAATACGTGATTTTCACATCGCCGTCGGTGCGTTACCTTTTGACGCTTCAATCTGGTGAAACAATAGTTTGCGATAACCCTGCAGACTATCCCGACCCTGGCACAATAGTGAGAGCTCAAGAGCCTTACATTCGAGCTTCAATCATAACTCCGACGACATACCTTGGCAACATGATGAGCTTGTGTCTCGAAAAACGCGGCGTTCAAAAAGATATGCACTACCTCG
This sequence comes from uncultured Treponema sp., assembly GCA_937890985.1. Taxonomy (GTDB): domain Bacteria; phylum Spirochaetota; class Spirochaetia; order Treponematales; family Treponemataceae; genus Treponema_B. Next base: position 39,031 of record CALAEM010000051.1, read on the forward strand.
ACGAAAAACGTGTCGAACTGATTTACGAAATGCCTCTCGCCGAAGTCCTTTTCGACTTTTATGACAGGCTGAAAAGTTTAAGCCGTGGCTACACTTCGTTCGACTACGAAGTTATCGGCATGCAAGACACCGACTTGGTGAAAATCGATATTCTGATAAATGGCGAGCCAGTGGACGCATTGTCGCAACTTTCCTTCCGAGCAAGTGCCCGCGACAAAGCCCTGCACGTTTGCGAAAAACTCAAAGAAGAAATTCCGCGACAGCTTTTCAAAATCGCAATCCAAGGTGCAATCGGCAGCCAGATTATCGCCCGCGAAACAGTTTCACCGCTTCGCAAGGACGTTTTGGCAAAATGCTACGGCGGCGACATCACCCGCAAACGCAAACTCTTGGAAAAGCAAAAAGAAGGAAAAAAACGCCTGAAAATGGTCGGCAATGTCGAGCTGCCACAATCTGCGTTTTTAGCAGTCCTCAAAGCAAAAAATGAATAACCAATATTGAAGCTCTAAAACTTCGGTTTTTAGAGCTTCCCTATAGCTCGAATTGTGCAAAACCACTTTTGCTAAAAACGCAAGCGACGTCCGCCGCAACCACAAAAGCAATGCTGAACCGCCATTGTGCGACGGACGGAGCGTTTTACGCCGATGCTTTCCGCACACACAAAAGCAAAGTCCCATTACCCACAAGCTTTTAGCTCGCTAGTTTAAAAGCTGATAGCGTTAGCAACTTGCAAAAAAGGCTCCGCCGACGCAACTAGCAAAAAGCGTTTTTAGCGTTTTAGATATTTTACAAAAAGAGGAAAGCAAGTTTGGATGCAGCATTCAAGAATATGCTTCCGCTTCTCAGAGTTGCTTACGAAATGAAAAATGCAACAGTTTTTAGAAACTGAAGCTTCATCAACTGTTGCATTTTAACAGTCGAGTTTGTGAAAGCAAACTCGATTATCTGTTAATTATATATTGAACTATTTATTTTCTGCCACCAACCAAAACGCCTGCACTAACGGCATAAACGTCATCGATTGTCATTTGGAAACCAACGTCGCGTTTGTCGGCTTTTGCACGCTTTTCCAGCATATCCTGATTGAAGGTTTTAATATCGTCTGTGAAAGGAATATTTCCCGTCATCAAATATCGGATAGCTCCGTTATCGTCACGTGCAGGCATCGCTTTTCCAGCGTTGTACTTTGAAGGTGCAAACGGAATGTCGAGAACGCCAGCTTCAAAGGCTTTAACCGCTCCCTGGAATAAGTCGCCCGAACCCAGCCTGAAAGTTTCGTTCATGATACACTTGGTTTCGGCTTTGATGAGCTCGACTTCCTGTTTTAAGCCGTCACAGCTCGGATATCGCTGTCCACGCAAAAGGTTAAGTACCATCTTTGTTGCTTTGATACCGCCAGCGTTCGCTTCCTTCGTCGGAATACCAAAAGCTTCATGCGGAGTTTTAACGATAACCTTGGTTGCACCAGAAAGTGCTGCAATCGTACTTCCGAGTGAAATCAAGCCGTAAGCACGAGATTCATCTGGTGGGAAACCGCCCATCCACTGGTGAAATACCGTTGTAACATACACATCTTTATAACCGTAAGTTTTCATATATTCTTTGGTCAACTCGCGAAGCGAAATAACCGCCGCAACGTCCTGCATCATATTGCCACACATACCGTATCCGACAGTGATGCTCTTTACGCCCTGTTCTGCTGCCAACAAAGCTTCGATGATACCGACTGCGATAGCCATCGAAGGTGGCACCAAAGTACCAGTTAAAGGTCCGAACGGCTCACGGTTAAGATGCACTCCGTTTTCTTCGTAAAAGCCAACCAAACGGTCTGCATACTGCCAAAAAGCTAAACTGTTTTCGATTGAAACAGCCTTCGCATAAGGCACGTTATAGCTTATACCGCCACCTTCGTTTGACGTGTAACCGCCTGCATGAATAATTTCCGACAAAAGGCGGGCATCGGGAGTTCCGTGGCGTGCCTGCAATGGCAACTTGACGCTTTCGACAACCTTGCGGCAATTCGCAACGCCCCAGTTGACAGCCGGAAAGCCGTTCATCAATGAACGCCCAGCCTTTTTTGACTCTTCGATACCGCGTTCGCCTTCCTCATAGCGATTTTGACGAGTATACGCGTCAATTGTACTTGGTAAAAAGTCCGCCCCGCCTTCATCCTGCAAATACTTCATCAACGTAATATGCTCGTCCAAAAGCGGAACACCTGCACGCGGTTGTGCCGTCGTAATTCCTGCTTTGTCAGCAAGTTCGAGCTTTTCCGCAAAATTACGCTCAGGCGGAATTTTTTTCAAATACTCAATTGCGTCTTTCAAATCGACGTCTTTTCCAGTCGGCCACGTTGCCAGCACTTCTTTTCGCTCTGCCATAAAATCGGCTTCTGAAATTTTTTTGTTCTTTCTCATAAGTTTTTCCTTTTTTTAGTTTTACATGGAATATCAAGATACTTTGAAGCAATGCTCAAAAGCGTATCCCTTTATTCACTCTTCAAATATTTTTTCATCATACGAATTGCCATATCCGCATTCTCTGTCGCAAGAAGCCCCATTGCCGCCAAAATATACCGTTGGTCTAACAACAATTTTGGCTTTACAGGTTTTAGCACCAAAGGCTCATCTTCACGGGCGAGGGCAGCCCTCATAATCTCGGCATAGTTTTTGTTAAAGACCAAAATACCGCCCGTCCCGATAAAATACGGAATAGCGGAAAGGTCTTTTCCTTCCTGTTGCCACATAGTGCCGTCACAGCCCGAATAAACTTGCTTGAGCGAGCCAGCATGACGGGTCATCGAAATGTCCGCACAAAGTTTTGCAATCGTCGCATCAAACTGCAAGTCTTTTTCGGTTTGTGAAATAAAGCTCGTGTCTTTCGCCCGCTTTTCAACTTCGGCTTCAATGTCGTAACTTTGCCAATTCGGCAGATAACGCCGTAACATTCGCATGCCTGCAGCATCAACTGCCGCCTGAATGGAATACCGCATTCCGAGGTCGCCTTCAACGGTGCGTTTCAAGTAGGGTTCTTCCAAGCCAGAAACAAAAACTCCCGTGCTTGCAGGGTCGCCGTACGCCGCCGAATGGATATCGGTTGTCGCACCGCCTATATCGATAATCGCAAGCTCGCCCAAACCGTCTTCGTTGTCAGTGCCTTTTGAAAGCACTTCGGCGGCTTTGAGTACAGCTGCTGGTGTCGGCATAATCAGCCCATCGATTTGGTTCTGCACGTGCTGCATACCTCGTGCCTTTATGATGTTTTTCATAAAGATACTGCGGATAGTTTCACGCGCATTTTCAACATTGAGTTTGTTTATCTTGGGCATTACATTTTCCACAATATAATACTCAACGCCATCGGCAAAAATTTCCTTGATTGTGTCTGCCGCACTTTTATTTCCAGCAACAACGACAGGAACTTTTACCCCGTGCTTTTTTAACTGCTCGGCATTATGCGTAATGCAAAGCGAGTCCCCGCCATCAGTCCCGCCCGCAAGCAAGATAATATCGGCGGCAGAATTCACAATTGCAGCCGCTTCATCATTGTTGAGCCGATGACTGTACGTGTGGATAACCTTTGCACCTGCACCGAGGGCTGCCCGCTTTGCCGCTTCACTGGTCAACTCTGGTACCAAACCGATTGCAACAATTTTCAAGCCACCAGCCGCAGACGAACAAGCTAAACTTTTCACCACGGTGAAATCGGAAACTTGTTTTTTTATCTCATCGATAGCATGGTTAAAACCTTCCATAACGTCAGTTTCCACTGTTGTGTAAGACTTTGCCGTCGCGACAATTTCCTCACGCTCGATGTCAACGAGTGTAACTTTTGTATTGGTACTTCCAAAATCAACAAATAAATAGCAATTCATGTTAATCCTTCTATTCGCGATAAATTATGTATTCGTTCAACGAAACTTTGAAGAATTTTACGGAATATAATTATTCGGGAAATCGGAACGTAAATCGCCGATTGTTGTGTCAACTGGAGTTCCTGGCGGATAAATGTGGTCAAAGCCAAGCGCTTCAAAGCGTTTTTTCACTTCGGTAAAATCCTGCTTACCGACAACTATATTGCCACCAACAAAGAGCTTAATTCCTTTCAAGCCCGCTTCGTCACATTTTTGACGCATTCCCTGACAATCAAGCTCGCCCTGTCCATACAGCGATGAAATCAAAATCGCATCGGCGTTTGTTTCCAAAGCAGCATTGATAAAATCTTCCTGCGGACACAAAACGCCGATATTCACAACGTCAAAGCCTGCATCCGTCAATGCGTAATCCAGAATTTTATTTCCGACAGCATGACAATCGGAACCGATAACACCCAGCACGACTTTAGTTTTTTTCATAGTCTCTCCTATAGCCATTTTTAGCCTGCCAAGCTAAAGCTTATTTTGGCATTGTACACCGAAAGCAAAATTTAATCAATGGGTTAAATCTTCATAACAGAAATCACGCGTGGTAAAATTCTCAAACTCTCTCACAAAGTTTTTGCTTTTTGCGTAAATCTTTTTTCGTGGTTTTGTAAACGAAAAAGCTTATCCACGGGGCGAATTAAAATCCTTGCAAGGATTTTAAGTTCCCCCGTGAGTTGCACATTCGGTGAATTAATGGTAAAACGTTTTGATGTTGGAAGGATTTTGTTGAATTGTCTTGCATTGACTTTTTTAGTTCGAGGTGGTAAACTTGCGGTGTGGATTTTATAAAAACGGGAGGAAACTTTTATGAGTAAAATCATTGTAATCGGGGCGAATCACGCTGGAACTGCTGCAGTGAATTTTTTGACGAGTTTGTCGAAGGAAAATCAGGTGGTGGTTTATGACCGAAATACTAACATAAGTTTTTTAGGTTGCGGAATGGCTTTGTGGATTGGCAATCAAATAAAGAGTTCGGACGGGCTTTTTTATTCGGACAAAGAAAAACTTGAAGCGAAGGGTGCGAAAGTTTATATGGAAGCTGAAATCACGCGTATCGATTTTGGCAAAAAGATTGTTTACGGGACATTCAAAGATGGTTCTCCAATTGAGGATAGTTATGACAAGCTAATTTTGGCAACGGGTTCTTTGCCGATTATGCCGAAGATTAAAGGTATGGAACTTGAAAATGTGCAGCGTGTAAAAATTTTCCAAGATGCACAAGCTGTGATTGAAAAGCTCAAAAATCCTGCAATCAAAAATGTTGCTGTCATTGGGGCAGGGTATATCGGAGTGGAATTGGCTGAGGCTTTCAAACGCCATAACAAAAACGTGTTTTTGATTGATGCGATGGATAGGAGCCTTTCGAATTATTATGACCCGCCTTTCACTGCATTGATGGACGAAAATTTAAGCTCGCACGGGATTCACCTTGAGTTTAATCAGCTTGTTAAGGAAATTAAAGGCACTACAAAGGTGGAAGCTGTTGTTACCGATAAAGGCGAATATCCTTGCGATATGGCTGTTGTGTGCATAGGCTTTGTGCCTAATAACGCACTTGGAAAAGATGCATTGGAGTTGTTCAAAAACGGTGCGTACATTGTGAATCGCAAGCAGGAAACTTCTATACGCGACGTTTACGCAATCGGCGATTGTGCCGTTGTGTACGATAACGCACTCGGAGACAAAAACTACATTGCACTTGCGACAAATGCTGTGCGAAGCGGAATTGTCGCGGCACACAATGCGTCGGGGATTGAGCTTGAGGGCATTGGCGTTCAAGGCTCAAACGGTATAAATATTTATGACCTCAAGATGGTGTCGACTGGAATTACGCAAACGCGAGCGGAAAAGTTAGGTATTGACGTTGGCGTTACCGACTTTGAAGATTTGCAAAAAGCTCCGTTTATGGAAACCGAAAATCCGAAAGTGAAGCTGCGGATTGTGTATGACAAAAAAAGCCGCGTTATAATCGGTGCTCAAATGGCTTCGACGTATGATATGTCGATGGGCATTCACCTGTTTTCGCTCGCGATTCAGGAAAAAGTAACAATCGACAAGTTAAAGCTTTTGGATATTTTCTTTTTGCCGCATTTTAATCAGCCGTACAATTATATCACGATGGCTGCACTCAGTGCAAAGTAACTTTAAGTTTATCTGGAATTGATGGCGGCTTTGCAGACATAATGCAACTAGTCTTTACAAAAATGCCATCCAACCAGTCGTTTTTTTAGCATTTGTAAACGGCTAAGCTTATACACAGGGCGAATTAAAATCATTGCAAGTATTTTAATTCGCCCATCGTGTTCCAATTGCATCATTGGCGGGTTTGAGCAACAAGCGGAGCGGATTGAGCATTTAAACATGATGGTTAACATAAAATCCGCAAAGCGGGTTTTATGTTGACCCGTGAGTTGCACTTTCGGTTAATGAAGACAACAAAACCTGAATGCTCGAGCATTTTAGTGAAGCTTGATTTTCGCATGTAATTTTGTTGTGGGTTGTAAAAAGTAATTTTGTTCGTTATAATGAAGTATGGCTATTTCGTTTTATTCGTTGGGGGCAGCCCAAGAAGTTACAGGTTCAAAGCATATATTGGAAGTTGACGGACGGGCGTATTTGTTTGATTGTGGTGCGTTTCAAGGAAAGCGTGCGGAAGCTGACAAAAAAAACAGGGACTTTAATGTTCCGATTGAGAAGCTTGAAGCAGTTGTTTTAACGCACGGGCATTATGACCACTGTGGTTTGTTGCCACTACTATACAAGAATGGCTACAACGGTAATATTTATGCGACACCTGCAACGCGTGATTTGGCGAATCTTATTTTAATGGACTCGGCACACATTCAAGCTAGAGATAAAGAGTTTTTACAAAAACAAGCTGCAAAGCAGGGAAAAACTTTTAACTGGGAGCCTCTTTTTGATGAAGCCGACGTTGTACAAACGATTAATCAATTTATAACGGTTTCTTATCATAGGCAAATTTATATCGGTGATTCCGTTATGCTTGAGTTTTTTGACGCGGGGCATATTTTGGGTTCGGCAATGGCACTAGTAACGGCAAAAGATAATTCTGGTAAGCAGATTAGAATTGCGTTCACAGGTGATATTGGACGCAAAGAAAATGCAATTATTCGCGACCCCGAAAATTTACCAGCAGTCGATTATCTTGTGTTGGAAAGCACGTACGGAGACCGCCTCCACGAAACAAAGGATAATGCTTTGGAAACTTTGGCAAAAGCTGCCAATACAATTTCTCAAACTGGCGGTAAAATTATAATTCCAGCATTTGCGGTTGAACGCACGCAGGAAATTGTTTATCATTTTCACGAGCTTCTCGATATGAAAAAAATTCGCGAAATGCCAATTTATGTTGACTCGCCGATGGCTGTTAACGCAACAAGTATTTTTCAAGTTCATCCTGAATGTTATGACCAAAAAACGCACGAGGCATTTATTATGCATCATAAAAATCCTTTTGGATTTAATGCCTTGAATTTTATCACAAGTGTAAATGAGTCAAAAAAACTGAATAACTCGGCGGGGCCGATGATTATTATCAGTGCGGACGGAATGTGCGAATTTGGGCGTATTACTCATCACTTGGCAAACAACATTGAAGATAGCTCAACGATTGTGTTGCTGGTGGGCTTTATGGCAGAAGATACGCTTGGACGACGTTTGCAAAATCATGAACCAAAGATTAAAATTTTCGGTAACACATTATCAGTTAACGCGGAGATTTTACAGATAAATGCTTTTAGTGCCCACGGCGACTATCAAGAATTAACGGCGTGGCTCAAGGGAAATGACAACAGCAATTTGAAACGTATCTTTATGGTACACGGCGAAGATAAAGCCCAAAAAGCTTTCCGCTCATATTTGGCAGGAAACGATTTCCGCAATGTAAGTATAGTAAAGTACGGAGATGAGTTTGAGCTTTAGATAAACATTGCAATTGTTATCGTCAACTAAAGATGCTGCTTGATTTTTTTTTGTTTTGACATATAATGCGACTAATATGCTTAATTTGGTCGGCAAATAATTATTTTTTATAGCTGGCTTGATGAAACTTAAGGATTTTGTATGAAACGAAGTAATGTGTTTATTCCTACTTTGAAAGAGAACCCGAATGATGCAGTAATTAGAAGTCATCAGTTAATTTTGCGTGCAGGTTTGGTGCGTAAAGTTGCGAACGGTTTATTTACGTATTTACCGCTTGGTTTGCGTGTGTTCAATAAAGTTAGTGCGATTATTCGCGAAGAGTTGAATAAAATCAATGCCCAGGAGTGTAAACCTACCGTTGTTGTGCCAGGAGAAATTTGGCAAAAGTCAAACCGCTGGTACACTATGGGACCTGAGTTGTTGCGTATGAAAAACCGTCTTGATCAGGACTTGGTACTTAGTCCGACGGCAGAAGAGCTTTTTACAGAGCTTTTGAAAAATGAATTAAGCTCATATAAAAACTATCCTTTGACTGTGTATCAAATCAACACGAAGTACCGCGACGAAATTAGACCGCGTTACGGGCTTATGCGTACTCGCGAATTCACGATGATGGACGCGTACAGTTTTAGCACAACTAATGAAAACCTTGACAGTATTTATGACGATTTTGAAAAAGCCTACACAGAAATATTTCGTCGTTGCGGACTTTCGACGATTATCGTGAAAGCTGATTCTGGCACGATGGGCGGTTCTGGTTCGCAGGAATTTATGGTTGAGTCTAACGTTGGCGATGACACGTTAATTTTATGTCCACATTGTCGATATGCGGCAAATGTTGAAAAGGCTGAAAGCTGTGATGCTGTAAAGGCTCCTTCGACAAGTGTAAATGCTAATACTGCGATTGAAGAGGTTGCTACTCCAAATGTCAAAACGATTGAAGAGCTTGAACAATTTTTTTCTATGTCAAAGCGTTCGTTTATAAAAACGGTTGTGTATGAAGTTGAAAGTACCGAACTTGAAGAATTGGAGCAAAAGTTTCAAGCTCACAAAAATAAGCTCGTTGCCGTTTGCATCAGAGGGGATTTGCAGGTTAACGAAGCAAAGTTAAAAGCTAGGTTAAAGCTTTCAGACCTTGTTACGGCAAGCGATGAAGTTATCGAAAATAATACAAATGCAAAAGTCGGTTTTATCGGTCCAGTCGGTATCAGTAACATTGTTACCGTAATTGATAACTCTGTTATGGAAATGCATGATGCGGTTTGTGGCGGATTGAAAAAAGATATACATTTAAAACACGTCGAGCCTTCACGCGACTTTAAAGCCGATTATACTTTTGATGTACGCACTGCTTGCGAAAATGATTTGTGTGTTCATTGTGGAACACCGCTATACACAAAAAAAGGCACTGAAGTAGGTCATATTTTTAAGCTTGGGAAAAAATACACTGAAGTGATGGGCTTTAACTATTTGGATGAAAACGGAAAATTAAAAGTGCCGACAATGGGCTGTTACGGAATTGGTGTTGATAGAACAATTGCCGCTATCATCGAAGAGCATAATGACGAGAAAGGAATTATTTGGCCGATGTCAGTAGCTCCGTTTCATGTAACCGTGATTGCAATCAGCAAAAAAGAAGAAACAAATGATGAAGCAGAAAAATTTTCGGCACAGCTTGAACAAAAAGGACTTGAAGTTTTGTTCGATGATAGGAATGAGCGTGCTGGTGTAAAACTTGCTGACAGTGAGTTAATCGGAGTTCCTGTGCGAGTTGTGTTCAGCGACAAAAACGAAGGAAAGCTTGAAATTACGCTTCGAGAAAAAAATGAAACTAAGTTGCTGCCAGTTGATGAAGCAATGAAGTTTGTTGAGGACTTTGTCAAAGCTGAACTGAAAAAATTTTAGTATGACAGTAGTTTAGAAAAGACGTTATGGACACTGTTTATTATTTGGGAAAAATTGGAGAGCTTTCACTCAAGAAGGGAAACAAAAAGTTTTTTGAAAATAGATTGAGTGAAAATCTTCGTATTTTGCTTGACGGTAAAAAAGCTAAAATTCGTGTTTGTGCGGGGCGACTTACGCTTGAAGCTGGTGTGCAAGACCGTGAAGCTTGCGAGTGGGCGTTGTCTCATTTGCTCGGAATAACTGCGTGGGCGGAAATGTCTGTTTGCGAAAAAAATCTGCAAGCGATTATTGAAAAGGCTCAAGAAAAAGCACGCGAAGGAGCTTTAAGTGGAGCGAAAACTTTTAAGATAGAAGTTCGCCGTGGCGATAAAACTTTTCCGCTAAATTCTTTTGAGTTAGCACAGCGTGTTGGTGAGGAGATTCACGACTCGATTTTACAAACTGATGTACACAAGCCTGATATTGTCATCAACATTGAAGTGCGCGAAAAAGTTTTTGTGTATGGTATTCAGCACACTGGTGTTTGCGGTCTGCCCGCTGGTGTTTCGGGTCACGGGCTTTTGCTGCTTTCAGGTGGAATCGATTCGCCTGTTGCAGGTTTTAAAATGCTTTCGCGCGGTATGAAGGTTGACTGCGTGTATTTTCATTCGTATCCTTACACATCGGAAGAAGCTCAAACTAAGGTTGAGCAGCTCGCACAAAAGCTTGCTGCTTTTGGCTTGGGTGCATATTTGAATATTGTGCCGTTTACAAAAGTTCAACAGCAAATTAAAGCAACAACTGATGAGCAATATTTGACGCTGATGATGCGAATGTGTATGATGAAAATTGCGTCGATAGTTGGCAAGCACATTGGTGCGGATTGTTTGATTACGGGCGAAAGTTTAGGACAGGTTGCAAGTCAAACTATCGAAAACTTAAACGTTACTGAAAGGGCAACAGATATGTTGGTGCTGCGTCCGCTTATCGGAATGGACAAGCGAGAAATTACCGACTGTGCAATTAAAATTGGAACTTATGATACGTCTATTTTGCCGTATGCGGACTGCTGCGTTCTTTTTTCACCGAAGCATCCGTCTCTTCACACCGACGATTCTAAAGCGACTGCATTGTATCAAGCGATGGCGATTGAACCTCTTTTGCAGGAAGCTTTTGACAATCGGGAAGTAAAAAAGTTTGCTGCATTAATGTAAACGAGAAAATAGTTTATAGTTTAAGGAAAACAACTCCGTACGCTCGATATTAAGAAAACTTACGTTATAACTTTTTATGCAAGAGCTTTCAGGTTTTACTGCACGAAATTCAATCGCTAAGTAAAACCTGATTTGCTTATTTACTTATTCTGCTTGGAGTTGTATTTTTTATTTTTGAAAAAGTCTTGTGCTAGTTCTTTCACTTCTCCGTTAAGCCAGATAATACCTATCATATTTGGAATTACGACAAGTGCTAACGTGATGTCAAGAATAAATCCTGCATGCTCGAAAGAAATAAACGCACCTGCAACAACCATAAGCGTCGCGATAATTCTAACAATTTTTCCTACCAGTGAGCCAAAACAATATTCTGCACACTTTTCACAATAAAACACGATTACCAAAATCGTCGAAAGCACAAACAAGAACAACGAAATTGAAATAACTATTGTACCAAAAGAGCCAAACGAAAGGTTAAAAGCCCTTTCAACTGCAATGTTCGCAAATTCGGGTTGCTTCCAAACATCTGTGGTTAATACAACGAGTGCCGAAATTGTACATATCAAAAGCGTGTCTACTGTTACTTCAAAAACGCCCCACATACCTTGACGAGCAGGGTGGTCGGTAATCGCTGTTGAGTGTGCGTAAGGGGCAGAACCCATACCAGCTTCATTTGAGTACACGCCTCGAGCAACACCTTTTTGAATTGCAAGTAATATGCCGCCGCCGAATGTGCCACCCATTACCGCTTTCGGGTTAAAAGCACCTGTAAAGATAAGACGAATTGCTTCGGGAATATTTTTTGCGTTAAGTAAAATAATTATCAAGGCACAGGTCATATATAAAATAGCCATAAACGGAACCATGTATTCGGTTACTTTTGCAATGCGTTTAATGCCACCGTAAACAACCAATGCAACCAAAACAAAAATAATTCCGATTGCGATTAAGCTCATTGTAGAAGAGTCAACGGAAAACATAGCTTCGCCCATTTTTTGAATAGGCCCGACTGCAGAAAGAGTTTGCAAAGTAATTGAAGGGAGAATTTCAATCATGAACAAAAAGGAAACGCTAAAGCCAAGTATTTTACCGATTGTGCCACCTATTCCTTTTTTTAAGTAATAAGCGGGACCGCCGACAAATTCACCAGCTGCATTTTGCTCGCGATATTTGATACCCAAAACGATTTCAGCGAATTTTGTCGCTTGTCCCAAAATAGCAGCAACCCACATCCAGAAAACAGCTCCAGGCCCTGCCGCAAAAATAATCGTAGGAACGACAACAATATTTGCAGCACCGATTGAAGAAGCGAGTGCAGCTGTTGCAGCTTGGAATGGCGAAACAGTACCTTTTCCTTCGCCTTTTCCGAACATCTTTCCGAATGTTTGACTCATGATAACACCGAAGTATCTAAACTGGAAAAACCCGAGTCTGACAGTGAGTAATATTCCGCCACCTACAAGTAAGCTGAGAAGCGGTAATCCCCACAACCAATCACCAAAAGCACTCAAAAGCTTTATTAGTGCGTCCATAATAACTCCTTAAGCGATTATATACGCTTGATATAATTATACTCAATCATTCAATAAATTCTATAGATTATAGGCAATAATTCATAATATTTTAAAAAATTTTTATTAAATAATTTATAAATAAAAACACAAAAATTATAAAAATATTCATTTTTTTGATTTACCCCCTTTTAATTTTTTGCATTGTGATTTATACTTTAAATAGGAATTCTGATACGAAGTTTTATATAAACGGAGAAGTGGCAGATTCCGAAAGGAGTGCTCAACATGGCAAAAGCAAAAGTAGTGTCTTTGATTTTAGGTGGAGGTAAGGGAACTCGTTTATATCCTTTGACGAAAAATCGTTCAAAGCCAGCGGTGCCATTTGGCGGAAAACATCGCATTATTGATATTCCGCTTTCAAACTTAATTAACTCGGGATTAAAAAAAATTTATGTTTTGACGCAATTCAATTCGGCATCGCTTAATTTGCATTTAGCACGTGCTTATGCGTTCGATAATTTTACGGATGGCTTTGTTGAAATTTTAGCTGCCGAGCAAACATTTGACCATTCAGGTTGGTACGAAGGAACTGCCGACAGTGTGCGTAAAAACTTTCAGCACTTCCATAATTTAGATTTTACGCATTATGTTATTTTGGCTGGAGATCAACTATACCGAATGGACATTGATGCTTTTTTAAAAGCACACATTGATTCAAATTCTGATATAAGTATCGCTTGTACGCCAGTTACTCGTGAAGCAGCTTCAGGGTTTGGTATTATGAAAGTAAATTCAAAAAATGTAATTACAGAATTTATGGAAAAACCAAAAGCGGAATTGAATATTGATAATTGGAAAATTCCTGCTGCATCAAAGTTAAAACCAACTGACCCACAAAAAGAATATTTGGCTTCAATGGGAATTTATATTTTTAATCGCAAGACAATGGAGGAAGCTCTGGATAATGATATGGTTGATTTCGGAAAAGAAATTATTCCGGCATCTCTTGATAAATATAAGGTAACGGCTTTTTTGCACGATGGATATTGGGAAGACATCGGTACAATTAAATCTTTTTACGAAGCGAATCTTGCATTGACAGATATTCAACCTGCATTTGATTTTTACAATGCCGAGATGCCTATTTATACGCATAACCGAAATTTGCCGCCTTCAAAAATAAACTTTGCAGAATTGGATAGCGTTAATTGCAGTGATGGTTGCATAATTACAAAGTGTCAAATTAAGCATTCGATTATCGGTGTACGCTCGCTTATCGAAAGAGAAAGTTATTTGGAAGATGTGTATTGCATGGGTGCAGACTATTTTGAAACTGTCGATGAAAAACTTGAAAATATAAAACGTGGAATTCCTTCGATTGGTATCGGAAAAAATTGCAAAATCAGAAATGCAATTATCGACAAAAATACTCGCATTGGAAATAATGTTTCAATTGGCTTCGGTAAACAAAAAGCTGACGGTGATTACGGCTCGTATCACATAGTTGACGGTATTTATGTAACTTTGAAAAATGCAATTATACCAGACGGCACTGTAATATAATTTACAAAGTAATTGTTTTGAGAATTCGCTTTATTCGTTTTGTTTTTTTTGTTTTTGTGTCAAGTGTTGCAACAATTGCAGAAAATATTGCGTCACCAGAATTTTTCCAGCGTTGCTCATGCGTAAAATACTTTTGTTGACGCTCAAGCACGAACGCAGGATTGGAACCTATTACTGACTGAGCTAATCCAGTAAATCCAATATCTGTTATATAGCCAGTTCCGTTTGGCAATATTTTCTCGTCGGCTGTTTGCACATGTGTGTGTGTGCCTGCAACAATAGAAGCCCAGCCGTCAAGATAAAACGCAAAAGCTTCTTTTTCTTCTGGCGACTCTGCGTGAAAGTCAACAATGATAAAAGGCTCAGTTGGACTTTCGGCAAATTTGCGAAGCATTGTGTCGGCAGTTGTAAAAGGAGAGTCAGCTACACTCATATTTTCTCGGCCTAAAAAGTTTGCAACACAAAAGTTATATTCACCTTTTCGAATTAATGCTATACCGCTTCCGCCGACTTCGGGAATATTTGCAGGTCGCAAAACATTTTCAATAGATAAAAAATCTTTTCGCAACAAAAAATCATGCAGCGAGTGATTGCCGCCTGTGATAACATCTGCTCCTGCATTAAAAAAAAGAGAAGCTATGGCTTCATCAATGCCGTGCCCATCAAGAGCATTTTCACCGTTAACAACTGTAAAAAAAATATTCTCTTCGTTGATAACTTGCGGAAGTAACCGCTGTAATGTACGCACGCCTATGTCGGCACAAACATCGCCGACTAATAACACATTGATTTCAGTCATGCGTGCATTATACACGGCTGCAAAAATTTTCGCTAGTTCTAAAATATTTAAACTTTTTTTACGGCTTTGTTATATTATAGCGCAAATCAGCTAGAGACTACGACAGTAAGTGTTTGACTGGAAACGTTTTCAGTATTTTGGTATAATGAGTAAAGAAGTACGGAGGCTTTATGAATAAAATTGCAAACATTATAAAAAGTAATTCCGAAAAATATGAAACTGTATTTGTTTTTCCTACACAAGCTGAAGCTCGCGAGTGGTTTATACGTTCGCTTGAAATTACTGGAGCCGATACTTTGCCAGAAGATATGTTTATCGCCTGGGACACTTTTAAAAAAAGATTTTTAGCTTCCGATGAAAAAAGAAAACCTGTATCTCAAATTATTCGAAAACTTTTTGTGAATGATATTATTAAAAAAAATGATGAGCATAAAAAAAATGGAAATGCAATTTTTAAAAAAATTATTTTAGAAAAGTTTTCAGACTCAAGCTCTAATTTAACATCGTGGTTTGTTTCAATTTTGCCTCAACTAGATAATTTTGAACGCAAACTAAAAAATATTAAAATTAAAACTAATGAAGTTACTGAGTTTTTAATTTTAAAAACTTATTATGAAAAATTTTTACAAAAACATAATTTATATGAGCCGTCGTGGATATCTGAAAGATTAAATCTTGATGGTGAAAATATTAAAATAATTTTTCCTGAACTAATCGAGGATTTTTTTGAATTAAAGCCTGTGCTTGAAAAAAATAATTTAATTGAATTTATACACACAGATATTTTAGAAAATAATAATATTGAAGCTGTTGAATTTGATGATTCAAGAATGGAAATTGACTTTTGTATTTCAAAAATTGAAAGTCTTTTACTCAATGGAGTGCCGGCAAACGACATCGCAGTTACGGTTTGCAATCTTGATGAACTAAAGCCGTATCTTTCACGTGAAGCATATTTACGAGGTATACCGATAGAATTTCGCTCAGGACAAATGCTTGGTCAAACGCAAGCGGGACTTTTGTTTGCACAAATACAAAATGTTGTTGCGGGAAATTTTAGTTTTGATTCTGTGAAACAGTTATTTTCAAATACGCATCTTGTTTGGAAAGAGACGGAATTAATGCACCAGCTTTTAAAATTTGGCATAGAAAAAAATTGTGTTGCCTCATGGAAAGATAATGGAAAACTAAAAAACTGTTGGGAAGAAGCATTTGATTTTTATAATGATGCAAAAACAAAAGATATATTTGAAATAGAAAGTTTTTTTAAAACATTTAAAACTCTTTCGGAAAATTTAGTTTATTCAAAAAATTTTACAGCAATAAAAAATAATTATCGAAACTTTCGTGATGCATTTTTAGTAAAAGAAAAGTTTTTTATTGATGATGATTTGATATTATCACGCTGTATTGAAAAACTAAAATCACTTTCATTACTTGAAGAAGAATTTAATAGCGAGTTGCCTGAAAATATTTTTAGCTTTTTTATTTCGACACTTGATGAAACAATGTATGTGTATAAAAATACTGGGACAGGTATTTCTGTTTTTAATTTTCCAGTTATGGCTATTTCGCCTTATATGTATAATTTTTTACTTAATGCCAATCAAAAAGATGCACGTGCTGATTTTAGTAATTTGAAATTTTTACGTAATGACATTCGAAATAATATTGGTGCGAGTGATATTGATGCAGTAAAATATTTTTTGAAGGCGTACTATAATACTCAGCAGTGCTTTATTTCTTTTGCAAAAAAAACTTTTTCTGAATATGCAATGTGTCATAACAGTATTCAAAAACGTAAGTTGAGTTTAGATGAAGAAAAATTTTTGACAGTTAATTCTTTTTCAAATGAAGAAAAATATTTTTCGACAAACGAGTCAGTAATAAACTATAAACCTTATATAATACAGCAGCTCGGTATTAAAAATTTTTTGCAGAATTTTAAAGTAAGAGAGCAAAATAACTTTTCATTTTTGAAAAATAGTTTTAATGCGAATAGCTTGTCTATTTTGGATAGACGATTGCAAAATTTTTATACTGATGATAAATTTAATATAAGTGCGACGCAACTGAAAAATTTTTATTTTTGTCCGAGCTTTTATTTTCTTGAAACAGTTTTAGGAATAGAGAAGTTATATGAAACACCTATGCTTTTTAGTCCGCTTAGTGCAGGTATCTTATCGCACGGCATTGTCGAAAAAGTTTTGCGATACATAAGTCAGACTGAAAATATTTTTGTAAAAACTCATTTGGAAGATTATTTTAAATATGCCGAAAAAATAATTTTTGATGATGTGAATAATTCAAAACTTTTGAATGGAAGTTTTTCAAAACCGTTTACAGATATAATTATACAAAAAAAAATATCTGAAATAAAAGAGTTGCTTAATTACTTTGCAGATAATTACAGCAATTTTGCCATACCAGTTATAGAAAAAGAAATTTCAATTCACTTTAAAAAATATAATTTAATGGGCAAGATTGACTGTGCGTTGAATGATAATAAAAATAAATTTGTGCTTGCGGATTTTAAAAGTTCGTGGACACCCGAACCAAAAAATTGTCGTGTTTCAGATAAAGATGATGCAGTGAGTGATTTTCAAATTGCAATGTATGTGTACTTGTTAGAGAATAGTTTTGAATTGTCTACAGTTTCGGATGCTTTTTTTTGGAGTCTTGCAAAAAAAATAGCTGTTAAAATAATTGATGAAAAAAATTCGCGAGAGATTTTTAATATGACGTTGGAAAAACTTCACAGGGAAAGTGAAATTTTTTTTGCTGCGGTATCAGAACATAATTTTTCTGTTGGAAATATTTACGAGCGAAACTGTGTAAAGTGTAATTTTTCAAAAATTTGTCGAACAAGATTTCAAGTGGAGGGTGAAAAATGGAATTAAAGTATTTGGAAATGTTAAATCAAGAACAGTTGCGTGCAGTTAAGATAAAGGACAATTGTGTTGTATCGGCAGGTGCAGGTTCAGGCAAGACACGAGTATTAGCAAAACGCTTTGTATATATGTTGATTGAAAGAAATATCCCAATTGAAAAAATTGCAGCATTAACTTTTACAAAAAAAGCTGCTATGGAAATGCGTGAGAGAATTTACGGTGAATTACTTGAAGTGAAAAATTTTTTGAATGACAAAGATAAAATAACTCTTGTAGAAAAAGCTCTGGACAATTTTTCCAATGCAAATATTTCAACTATTGATTCATTTTGTAGTGTGATTGCTCGAAATGGCTGTAGGCAATTCGGTATCAGTCCAGACTTTAATATTGATCAGAGTGCTGCAAATGAAATTATATCACGTACCGCATTTAATTTTTTTCTCGACTGCCGCAATGATAAAACTATTATTTCGCTAATTGGTAACTCACGCATTGATACTTTTGTTGACGATCTTCTTGTCGCATTTTTGAAATTAACAACAGTAACAAAAATGATTGATATTGAAAAAACAAAAAAAATTTTTGACATAAGATTACTCGAAATATTTAAAAAGGAAATAGACCTGTATTTACATCATGCTGCGAATATTTTAAACGCTGATGATGAGATTAAAGGTGATGCAAAAATTTTGGCTGCACAAAATATTTTGAATGAAATAGAAAATGTTCCTAATGACTTATGTGATGATTGTTTAGATGAATTTTGTAAAAAAGTTTATGAGTTTAAAAGTATTTCGTTAAAAGGCGGACAGCCAAAAGATGACAGGAAAATAAATGTAAGAGCTTCGATAAAATATATACGTGATACATTTACAAATCAAATCGAATTGATAAAAAATACTTTTGATAATCGTGATACTAATTTTAAGATTTTCGATTTATTTGATGCTTTACAAAAAGAAGTTGTAATTCAAAAACGAACTCAAGGTGTATTTACATATTTGGATGTTGCTCAGCTTGCGCTTGATAGTTTACTTTACGATATTGATTTACGAAATTTTTATAAAAATGAATATGACGCAATTATGATTGATGAGTTTCAGGATAATAATATGTTACAACGCGATTTACTTTTTTTACTTTCCGAAAAAAAAGAATTACACTCAAAAACTATTCCGATAGCAACCGAATTGACAGAAGATAAACTTTTTTTTGTCGGTGATGATAAGCAATCAATTTATTTGTTTAGAGGTGCTGATGTTTCGGTTTTTAAAAAACTGAATGATGAATTTACAACCGATGAAACTATCGCGTTGGATACAAATTATCGAAGTGAAAAAAACTTAATTCATTTTTTTAATTTTGCTTTTGCAAATATTTTTTATTCTTCAGAGCATAAACTTGACTCTGATTACGAATATGCAACAACTGTTGAGCATCTCGCACACGAAGCAAGTTTTATACCGATAAGGGCAAAAAAAGAAACTCAAAATGTTAAAGCATCAGTTGATGTATATACTTGCGATGATTTTTCAAGCCTTATATCTGATGATATTGAAAATTTTTTAGATAAACATGAAACGGAAGCTTTTATCATTGCACAAAAAATATCACAAATGGTTAAAGACAAGATTCAGGTGCGTGATAATGAAACGAATGTGGCACGTCCTTGCAGATATTCTGACTTTGCAATTCTTTTTAAAAGTACAACACATCAAACAACTATTGAGCGTTTTTTGCGACGTGCTGGTGTGCCTTACCACTCTGCACAGCAACGTGGAATCTTTTATGACGCACCGATAAATGACTTACTTGCATGGATTCAGCTTGCGTTGCATCCTGATGACAAAGAAAGTTTTGCTCAGGTTCTCCGTTCGCCGTTTGTTGCCATCGGAGATGAAGCTTTTACTAAATTGCTTTTACACGATGGTGAGAAAAAATCTTTTGAAGCATTTACTCTTGAAAGTGCTGATCTGCTTTCAGATGAGGAGCGACAAAAGTTTTTTGCAGCATATGAATTATTTTTACGTGTAAAAAAATATATTGCCGAAAATAATTGTGCGGAAATTATTTCAAAACTTTGGTATGAAGAGGGATACCGCAGCTTGCTTTTGCATAATTTAGATTATCAACGTTACTTGGAGTTGTATGATTATATTTTTGAAATTGCTAGACTTGCAGATGAAAATTCATGTTCAATAGAAAGTTTTTTAATACAAGTACGAGCGTATATTTCAAATGAAGACAAACTTGATGATATGGATATTCCTGTCTCATGCATTGGTGAAAGTAAAAATGCTGTTAATCTTTTGACAATACATAAAAGTAAGGGATTGGAATTTCCAATTGTGTGTATTCCGTTTTGTGCAAATGGTGAAAATAAAACTAAACTTGAAAGTAAGATTTTTTATTCAGAGAAATATGGACTTTCTATTAACATTGAAAGTAATGAAAAAAATAATGCAAATATTTTTTATAATGAAATTGTGGAATTTGAAAAGTTTAAAAAGAGGGCTGAATTAAAACGACTTTTATATGTTGCTTTAACACGCGCAGAAAATCATATTATTATGACAGGAATTAAATCTCGTACTGCTCAAGATTCTTTTTATGCACTTTTGAATGAAGTTATCAATAATGAAAATATGTTTGATGAGTCAATGAAAGATATTGTGCATTTGACCGAAATAAAGCCGATTAGAAAAGATGAAGCGTATTTTATTGATGAAGATGGAGCAATCACAATAGAAAAAAAATATGATAAATCTTTTTTGCAATTGTCACCAAAAAATTTTTCTGCGGCAGAAAAAAAGTTTTTAACCGCAAGTCATTTAGCTGATGACGATTTTAAAGATGAATATTTTACTTTTGACGGTGAGTCTATTGATAAAAAAAATTTTGATGTCAGCGAGGATGAAACTGAAAATATTTCTGCCGCAGATATAGGTACTTTAACACACGCAGCTATCGAAGCTCGCTTTCATAACACGGTAATAGATTTGCCAAAACGTGAAGAAGCAAAAATTTTACGATGGTGCGATAATTTTTTTCATTCGGAAATTGGTTTACTTGCAACAAATGCTAAGTTTCTAAAAACTGAATATGGTTTTATCACGCGATTTAAAGGTGCAAATGTAGTTGGTAAAGTTGATCTTCTTTTTCGCATAAGTGACATTCTCTACATTATTGATTATAAAACCGACACGATTGAAAATCCAGATAGACACCGCGAGCAACTTTCTGTTTACAAAAAAGCATGCGTTTCACTTTTTAAAGTTGAAGAAAAAAATGTTAAAGCACTTGTTTTTTATTTAAGGAGTGGACGAGCTGTTGAAGTATAATGATGGACTAAATATAAATAAACTTGTCAATTATTTCTGTGATTGATTTTATAATTGTATGTTTGAAAACTATCTATCACATAGAAACCTATTTTATTGAATTTAGTTGTGTACAAGTGTTTATTTAATTTTTATAAGGTGTAGTACTTTTTATAAGAATAAGTTATAATAACAAGATCGAGAATACTGTTATGAAAAAAAAATATATCAATGCACCGATGATTGTTATCGCTGGTCGCCCCAATGTCGGTAAGTCAACATTGTTTAATCGTCTTGTTGGAAAACGCCGCAGCATTACAGACGAAACTGCCGGTGTTACGCGAGACCTTGTGGAAGAAACTGTTTTGTTGAAAGATAAACCTGTGCGTTTAGTTGATTCGGGTGGATTTAAATTATCGCGTTCAAAAAATGAAGCGGAAGAAATACTAACAAAACTGACTATTGAAAAAACGTTAGAGGCACTTGAACGGGCTGATCGAATTTTACTTTTGTTGGATGCAACTTCACGCACTGCTGAAGATGATGAGTTCGTTCAGTACCTTCGTCGATACTGGAATAAAATTGTTGTGGCGGTGAATAAAACAGAAGGCGGACGTGGACAGGCGGAAGGTTATAATTATTTGCGTCTTGGAATTTCGAACATCAATTTTATCAGTGCAGAACACGGCGATAATATTGACGCGTTAATTGATGTGTTAATTGACGGACTTGATTTTTCAAGGGTGATTGAAGCGGAAACAGATGAAATTATCCGTGTAACGATTGTCGGAAAACCGAATACTGGAAAATCAACCTTGTCAAATTTTTTAACCAAGAGCTCAGCATCAATAGTCAGTAACATTGCTGGAACAACACGCGATATTGTACAAGGTGAGTTTGTATATAAAGGGAAAAAATTTGTCTTGCAAGATACTGCTGGAATACGAAAAAAAAACAAGGTGAGTGAAGACATTGAATATTATTCTGTGGTGCGCGCAATTAAAAGTTTAGATGATGCTGATATTGTTCTTCATTTAATTGATGCTGATTCAGGACTTACCGAGCAGGATAAAAAAATTTCCGTGCAAGCTGTGAATCGAGGATTGCCAGTTGTTTTTGTTATCAATAAGTGGGATACTGTAGATACACAAAAAGGAACATTTAAAAATTATGAAAAGAATATTAAAATTATGTTTGGCAAAATGGAGTATGCACCTATCTGTGCAATTTCTGCAATTGACGGAACTGGAGTAAACAATATGCTTAACATTGCACTGCAAGCCTTTAAGCAATATACAACAAAGATTGAGACCTCTGCATTGAATTTAGCTTTGAAAGATTGGCTTGTTGCATATCCGCCGTCAGGAAATAAATTCACTTTTAAGTATTTGGTTCAAATGGGTGTGCGTCCAGTTCGATTTTTAATTTTTGCAAACAAAGTTCAGAATGTAACAGAGCAATATTTACGATACTTGCAAAATAGAATACGTAAAGACTTTGGTTTTTCTCTCATTCCTATTCAGTTGACCGTTCGCTCAAATAGAAATGAAGGCGAAAAAATATTTGGTGGTATAAAGCAAGAAACAAAATGAAAGATGATGCTATACGTTTTTCGATTGGCGAAATCGAAAAGCTTACAGGAATAAAACAGCATATACTTCGCTATTGGGAAGATAATATTCCGTTGCTCAACCCAGAAAAAGATGAATACGGACGACGTGTTTATTTACAACGTGATGTTGATTTTGTGTTTCGCTTAAAATATTTGATAACGGAAAAAAAATTTACAGTTGAAGGTGCAGGTGAACAATTGTTGCGTGAAGTTGAAAGCGAAAAGACTACAGATGCGACATTAATTATTTCTAAAATACGTAGCGAGCTGGTAAATATATATTCGCTTGTTTCAAAAAAAATTGATGAAAAGTAAGGTGTGATGATGAATAAAAAAAATATGCAAGCGAGGAAAAATTCTTCGCATGAAACAGTTATGCGTTTAGATAAAAAATTTTCAAAAGATTTGAATGAAGTGCAGGCTTCGTTACTTTCTTCGCTTCCAGATTTGTTGCAAAATAGTGCAAAGATTAGTGAAAAACATTTTGCACAAATAAAACGAACCGTGCACGATTTATTTAAGCGACTTACCAGCGAGCGAAATCTACGTTATGCAAATTATCTAAACTCTGATGCGTTTGTTTTTGCGTATGCATATTATTATTTGCCATGGAATTGTTACAAGCTGACAAAGTTATTTTTGCACCTGAACATCTCGGAGTTAGTTGCAAAAAAAAACAAACGCGTAGCTTATGAGCATAACGATGTAGTTGATGATGAGTTAATATTTGTAGATTTTGGTTCGGGTCCATTAACTTTGCCGATTGCATTATGGATAGCAGAACCGAAACTACGTGCAAAAAAAATAACTTGGTATTGTTTTGATTTATCAAATAAAATTTTAGACTTAGGTGAAAAAATTTTTCATGAATTTGAAAATCAAAATAAAAGAAACGCTGGGAATTGGACTATTCATAAAATACAATCTCCATTTGGAGAAAAATCAACGGAACATTTTTTTTCTGAGCACAAGCGAGCGGATTTTTATTTTTCGTGTAATATGTTTAATGAGTTTTTAAATCAAAATGCTGAAAACTTTTCTGAGGAAATATATCGTGCTGTGCAAGGAATACGTTCATACCTTTCAGAGGATTCTTATGCGTTGATAATAGAACCAGGAAATCCGCAAGGCGGAAAAATTATTGAAAATATGCGTGCACATTTTTTGGAAAAAAACTTTTCAGTGCTTTCGCCTTGCGTGCATTGTAAAACTTGCCCGCTAACTGATGTGCATTTTGTTTCGCACTCAGATAAAAGTAAAAACACTTTTACTTTTGCTCGCGGTAAGTGGTGCCATTTTATTTTTTCGGCACGCGAGCAGCTTGAAAGTTTGAAAATACTTTCTGAGAATGTTAAACTCCCAAAAGAAAAAATTGCACTGTCATATATTTTGACCTCACGTAAAGAAACTATTTTTTCAAAACGTGAAGCATCAACTTTTCGTGCTGTTATAATTTCAGAGTTAATTAAATTGCGAAACGGTGATGTCGGAAGATACGCATGCAGTGAAAATGGCTTTTTACTTTTAAGGAATGCAATACCAAATTTTCTTAAAGGTTTAAATTTTGGTGATACAATTACACTCAACAAAAAACTTTTGAAAGATTTTGTGCAAGATAAAAAAACAGGTGCCCGAATTATTTATTTGGAGCGGTAACTTTATGTTGACAATAAAATGTATTTGTGCTAACATAGCAAAACAAAAAATTGCTAAATATGGAGGATATTATGGCAAAGATGAATATGCGTGCAAAAGCAGTTATGGATATGGGAACGGGTTTAAAGGTAACTTGTGAATCAAGAAATTTGCAGTTTACAATTGATGAGCCAGTTGAGCTTAACGGAACAAATGCTGGGATGAATCCGCTTGAGGCACTTTTGAATGCATTGGCTGCCTGCAAATGTATTGTTGCAAAAAGTTTTGCAGAAAGTAGAGGCATTAAACTTGAAGGCATCACAATAAGCTGCAAGGGAACATTGGATCCTGATGGTTTCAGAGGAAAAAATCCAAATGCTAAAATAGGACTTTCCGAAATTGTAACTTCATACGAATTAAAAACATCTTCACCAAAAGATAAGGTCGAAGAGTTTATTCATTTCGTTGAAGAGCATTGCCCTGTAAATGACACTATCCAAAATCCGCCAGCGGTTAGTCACGAAATTATAATTAAGTAATGCATAATCGGTTGTTGAAATTTGGACACTGCGTTTTGCATTTAAAGCGTGTTGGCATGCGGACTTTTCGAAAATATTATATATTTTTGACGCGGGTGAATAGACTTTTTTTTAAAAATATGATACCATCGCTTTTATTTAATTGACTAAAGTAGAGCGAGGATTATATGGGAAAGAAAATCGTAATTGCCTTGGGCGGAAACGCACTAGGTTCAAATTTGGAGGAGCAACGCATTGCCGTAAAAACTACAGCAAAAGCGATTGCGGATTTGATTGCTGATGGAAACGACGTTGTTGTAACTCACGGCAATGGACCGCAGGTTGGAATGATCCAACTTGCGATGGAAGCATATCATAAGATTGATGCAAAAACTTCAGTGCCTGAATTGTCGGTTTCGGTCGCGATGAGTCAGGCATACATAGGTTCGGATTTGCAGAGAGCTATCAGTGCAGAACTTGATGCACGGAAAATTCAAAAATCTGTCAGCACGATTGTAACGCATGTTGTTGTCGACAAAAATGATGAAGCTTTTAAACATCCGACCAAACCGATTGGTAGTTTTTTAACTAAGGCTGAAGCGGATGTCCTTTCGGCAAAAGGTGAACACGTCGTTGAAGATTCAGGACGCGGTTACCGCAAAGTTGTAGCTTCTCCGAAGCCAGATAGAATTGTTGAGCTGCAAATTATTCAGTCGATGTTTTTGGCAGGTCAGGTTGTGATTGCTTGCGGAGGCGGCGGCATTCCGGTAGTAGAAGAGAACGGAATGCTCACAGGCGTACCCGCCGTTATTGACAAGGACTTTGCTAGTGCAAAACTTGCTGCCGACTTGAACGCAGACTGTTTAATTATTTTAACGGCAGTTGAAAAGGTTGCAATCAACTTTAATAAGCCAGACCAAAAATGGCTTTCGGAACTCAATGTTGCCGAAGCAAAAAAACTCATCGGTGAAAATCATTTTGCAAAAGGTTCAATGTTGCCGAAAGTTGAAGCTGCGATTCAGTTCGCTGAAAGCAACAACGATGGCTTTGCATTGATTACACTTTTGGAAAAAGCCCAAGACGGAATCAAAGGCAAAACTGGAACGGTTATTAAAGCATAACAATTTTGAGTTTTTTGTTATAATAAGGCTTTCCAAACCACAAGCGGGTAGGGAAGCCTTTTTGTTTTTATGCTCCAAACCGAAACCATAAAATGACCGCACAAAGTATTCGTAGCGACACGGATGGTGTTCTAAAATTGAAAAGGATTTCTGTCAATTTACAATATCTGCATACTTAATTATTGTAAATTGACTTTCGAGTTTTTCAAAAACTATATTTTTGAAAAACGTCGCCAATTTTAGAACATAACGCACGAAAAAGCCTTTTAGTGTTATGCAAGTTGCTTTTGCAAAATACGCCAGCATATCGTTTTTAGCATTTTGCTTTTTATGCAAAAAGCGTAGTTTTAGCAATGAGCGTATGCGTTTTTTGCATCGGAACAGGATGGTTGAATTAAAATCCGCGAGGATTTTAATTCAACCCGTGGATAAGCTTTCTGTTAATATTAATGATATTTTAAAAAACTTGCTTTCAATATCGTTACCTTTGTGCCGCTGGACGCTTTTTCGAAAATATGCTACAATTGCCCTATGATTGTAACGATTGACGGCCCTGCAGGCTGCGGAAAAAGCACTATCGCAAAAATTTTGGCAGATAGATTGCAGCTTTTTTTTCTAAACACAGGTAATTTTTATCGGGCAGTTTCTGTTGATTTATTGGAAACATTCGGCGAAACTTTTAGTCCCGCACCCGAAAATGTAAAAGCTGTAATTGAACGGACTCGTGTGCTTAAGCTCGCGTACGAATCGGACGCTTTTTTTGTCAACGGCACAGATGTAAGTTCAAAACTACGCTCGGACAGTGTGGAAAAAATTGTTGCACAAGTTTCGGCGATTCCTGAGCTTCGTGCAATCGTAAATGAAAAAATCCGTGCCGCAAGTGCCGGAAAAAATATTATTTGTGAGGGGCGGGATACTGGGTCGGTTATTTTTCCAAACGCGGATGTCAAGTTTTTTTTAACAGCTTCGCCGCATGTTCGTGCGTTAAGGCGTTTTGAGCAGGGTACGAGCGAAAAAACGTTGGAAGAAATTGAAGCGGATATTATTGCACGCGATGAAATTGACAAAAATAAACCTGTTGGCAGCTTAAAAGTTTCAAAAGGTTCCGTGTATTTAAATACTTCCCACTTGACAATTTCGCAAGTTTGTGATACAATGATTACGGAAATTTATTCTAAAGGGTTAGATATGGACAAGGTGGAAGTGGAAAACGGTACTTTAAAAAACACGGACGAAGGTACCCAAACACAATTACAATTTTTAAAGGAATACGATGTCAATCCTCCTGATGCCGGATTGGCTAAGGGACGTGTTGTTGTTGTTACGGACGATAATGTATTTATCGATGTTGGTGCAAAGGCGGAAGGTCGCATTGCAAAGGAAGAATTTGATGAAATTCCAGCAGTTGGCGATGAGATCGAAATTTTCATTGAGCGGACAGATCCGCTTGTAGTTTCAAAGGAAAAAGCCGACCGCGAGATTCTCCGCAAAAAGATTCGCAACTTGAGTGATACTAATGAGCCAGTACCAGGTACTATCACTGGAATTGTCAAGGGCGGGTTTGAGGTTACTTTGCCTGGTAAATTGACAGCATTTTTGCCGACAAGTCAAGCAGACATTCATCGTGTGAATGAACCAGAAGCGTACATTGGACAGAAGGGAACGTTCTTGATTGAAAAGTTTTCTTATGACCGACGAACAAAAAAAGAGAATATCGTTGTCAACAGACGAAAATATATGGAAACAGTAATGGAAGAAAACCGTAACAGGTTTTTTTCTGATGTGAAAATAGGCGATACCGTTAAAGGAACTGTAAAAAGCTTTACTAGCTTTGGTGCTTTTATCGATTTGGGTGGTTTTGACGGACTTTTGCACATCAACGATATGAGTTGGGGTCATGTAACACGCCCGCGTGATTTTGTAAAGAAAGGACAGGAAATTGAGTTAAAAGTAGTTCGCCTTGACCCAAAAGACAAGAGAATTAACCTTTCTTTGAAACACTTCACACCAGATCCGTGGATTTACTTTGAAGAAAAGTACCATGTGAACGATGTTGTGAAGGGTAAAGTAACAAAAACTTCCGATTTTGGTGCATTTATTGAGCTTTCAGAAGGCATCGAAGGCTTAGCTCACATTAGCGAATTTAGCTGGTTGAAAAAAGTGAATAAACCTGAAGAAATGGTAAAACCTGGCGATGAAGTCGAGTGCATGATTTTGGGTTATGATATTCAGGCTGGACGCGTTTCACTCGGTTTGAAGCAGGTTAAACCAAATCCGTGGGATACGATTGATCAGCTGTATCCAGTGGGTTCACGATTGAAGGGTAAAGTCGTAAAACTAACAAATGCAGGTTGCTTTGTGCAGTTGCAAGAAGGTATTGACGGCTTTTTGCACGTTGATGATATATCGTGGACTAAGCGAATTAAACACTTGAGCAGCGAAGTCAAGGTTGATGATGAAATTGAAGTTGTGGTTTTGGAAAGTAACCCCGAAACGCGAAGAATTAAGCTCGGTGTCAAGCAGCTTGCTGATGATCCGTGGGCTGAGTTTTCGGCAACTTATCCGCAAGGCTCGTTTGTTGAAGGCGAAATCAGTTCAATTACCGATTTTGGCGTTTTCGTTAAGGTTCCAGGCGGTATTGAAGGTTTAATCCATAAGCAAAATTTGGTTGAAAACCCCGAAGACAATCCTGACGAAGTGCTGAAAAAATATAAAGTTGGCGATACTGTAAAGGCTGTGGTTGTTGACTTTAACCCGAAAGAAAAAAGAGCAGGATTTTCGATTAAAGATTACAAAAAACGTTTGCAACAAGCTGAAGTGTCAAAATATATGTCTAACGAAAAAGACGAAGACACAGGCTTCACTCTCGGCGATATGCTGAAAAGCAAAGAAAAATAATCCTTAAAGCTTACAACGCTCCTCGTCTTTTGGTGAGGAGCGACTTTTGCAAGATTTTTTTTGCAACGTAGAACAAACGGATAACGGAGTTTGAAAATGGAACATGATGAAAAAGTAACGCTTTCTGATAAAATCAATAATTTTTTTGAGCAAAATCGAAAGAAGGTGCTCATTGTTTTTGCAGGAATATTTATAGCTGTGATTGCTGTGGTTGTGTCTTTTATGATTTTTGAAAATAAAAAAAAGAGTGCAATGAGCAAAATTGAAACACTTATTCTGGAATTTGAAAAATTCAAATCGGATAATTTAAAAAATTCCTCTGATTCATTAACCGAGGAAGAAAAGAAAAAACTTGCAGAAGCTGAAAACGCGTTGATTGAAAAGTTGGCAGCGTATTCCGACAATAATAACTATGCTGGTTTTATGGCGTGTCAGCAAATAGCAGATATTTATTTTCGAAATAATGACTTTGAAAAAGCATTGACTTATTATGAGAAGCTTAACTTACCGAAAGACCGTTATATTTCGGGGGTGATGGCTTACAACGCAGGAACTTGTGCCGATGAGCTTGGACAAAATGAAAAGGCGATTGAGTTTTACAAAAAGGCTGTGGACAACACCGAATTTCCATTCAAGGCACGTGCACTTTTTAATGTTGCTCGTGTTCAGGAAAATCTTGACGTGAAGCTTGCTATTGATTCGTATAATAAAGTGCTTGCTAATTATCCTGACACTGAGTGGGCTTCCTTGAGTAAAACTCGGATAATTGAGCTGGGACTTGAACATTAGAAACTGGATTTACCAAATTAGCTTTTGTGGAATATTCTATACTTGCATATTTGCTGATTTGTAACTTAGGAAAACTAGATGAACAGGATAAAAAACTATAATATAGTAGTATTGTCTTGTATCCTGTTCTTTGTTTTCACTTCTTGCGGTTTGGATACTATTATGTATTTGGAACCGCCACATTTCACCCGCCATGCTGATTCCGAGCAGGATTCTGAACAGTACATTGAGTTTAAGACAAGCGATGCCGATAACGCTGTCGCTTATTGCACTGGCTTTCAAATTTTTTATAAAATATACGCACTAAAAAGCGAAATGACTACTGATGTTGCTGCTATCAATTCATATAATAGTTCAACTCCGTACTCGGCTGCCCGTTATCTCATTGAAACAAAAAAATATCAGACATTGAAAGCAAGTACTCAACCGATTGTGTTACATACTGGAACAACTGACAGGACTGTGAAGGTGCGACTTTATGATTATAGTACTCCTCCCGATCCTAATGCGGAGACGGCAGGACTTTACGTTGGTGGCACAAGGGTAAATGTCTATCGTGCAGACGAGACAAACTTTGCTAAGCTACCAAATTCTACTGAAGCTGCCGATATTTTCAAAACAAGCTCAACCGATGAATATCAATTCGTTGCATTTTTTGCAGTAACTGTAGGCTTAGACGAACACTTTACAGCATTATATAGTCAGGTAGTTGATTTGGGGTATTTAATTTTGAAATAGTTTTATAGCCTTATAAAAATTATGAAACTATGCTAAAATAAAACTATCATGAAATTTAAGATTTTGGTAATCGATGATGAAAAAAATATCCGCGAAGGTTTGCAGATTGCATTAGAAGATGACGGTTATGATGTGATAACTGCGGCTGACGGGGCTGATGGGCTTCATAAAGCTATGTATGACAGTCCTGATTTAATAATTACGGATCTTCGTATGCCTGAAGTTAGTGGCGAAAAAATTATCCACGAGGTTATTTCAAAAATGCCAGGTCTTCCAGTGATTGTGCTGACAGGTCATGGAACAATTGAAACTGCGGTTGCCGCTATGCAAGCTGGAGCGTATGATTTTTTAACAAAGCCACTTGATTTAGATCATCTTTTGTTACTTGTGAAGCGAGCACTTAAAAATCGTGAATTGGTATTAAAGCATCGTGAGTTGGAGCAGGAACTCAATCAGAATCGTGCTACAAAAAATGTTGTTGTAAAAAGCCCTGCGATGCAGTCGGTTATGGCTGTGGTTAAAAAAGTTGCACCATCGCGTGCTTCGGTTTTAATCACTGGTGAAAGTGGCGTAGGTAAGGAAGTAATTGCTGATGCACTTCATAACTTATCTGAACGTTATGATAAACCGCTTATCAAGGTGCATTGTGCCGCTCTTTCTGAGACTCTTTTGGAAAGCGAATTGTTCGGACATGAAAAAGGGGCATTTACTGGTGCGGTTAGCACAAAACGCGGGCGGTTTGAGCTTGCTGACGGCGGAACGATTTTTTTAGATGAAATCGGTGAAATTGACCAAAATGTTCAAATTAAACTTTTAAGAGTTATCCAAGAAAGGCAGTTTGAAAGGGTAGGCGGCGAAAAAACAATACAAGTTGATGTTCGAATTATTGCAGCAACAAATCGTGATTTAAAAGCCGAAGTTGAAAAGGGCAACTTTCGCGAAGACCTTTTTTACCGTCTGAATGTAGTGCATATTGATGTGCCGCCGTTAAAAGACCGCAAAGAGGATATTCCGCTTTTAGTTTATAGTTTTATAAAAGAATTTTCTGCCGAAAATGGAAAGCCCGCACTTCAGCTTGACCGCAAAGCTCGCAATGCACTTTATGCATATGATTGGCCTGGAAACATACGCGAGTTAAAAAACTGCATTGAAAGTGCGGTTGTGATGAGCTCTGGTAATACAATTCAGCTGAATGACTTACCAGCTGAGGTCACTCAAACCAGCGAATGTAAAAATCTTTGTTTTCCACTTGGTACAAAATTTGCAGATGTTGAAAAAGAGCTCATTGCACAAACATTGGCGTGGCAACGAGGAAACAAAACGAAAACCGCAGATGTGCTCGGTATCGGAAGGAAAACCCTCCATCGCAAACTCGAAGAATACAAAATCGATTGCGACGGAGAGACAACTACCTAAGCACCGACTTTCCAGAAATATATTTTTTCCACTTTTAATGAACCGCCAGCTTTTTTTGCAACGGAAGCCATTTCCGCAGAAACGGACGCTTTTTCGTTATCGATAAAAGGCTGGTCTAAAAAGCAAATTTCAGCAAAGTGCTTGCTGAGTTTTCCTTTAACAATGCCTGCCTTGACGTTTTCGGGTTTGTCTAAACTTGCAACTTGCTTTTTGAAAAGTTCGTTCTGCTCTGCAATGTAGTCTGCTGGAATGTCATCCTCTTTCAGGTATGCTGGCGTGTATGCAACAATGTGCAAACAGCAATCATGCATAAATTTATCGACATCGGCATTTTCGAAAATCGCAGGATTATCCGAAGAAAACACAACCGCAGCGGCAGTTTTTTTGTCGTGGTGAACATAGTGTGCAACATAGGAGCCGCTGCTTGCTTTTAAGCAGGCGACACGATTGACACTCATATTTTCTCGGACGCGAGTAGCTAAGTCCAACACTAAATTCTTCAGTTCATCCGTTACTTCATTGGTTTCAGATGCATAGACTTTGTTTGCAACTTCTTCGGCAACGTTAATAAAGTCGGCATTCTTTGCAACAAAGTCGGTTTCACAAACCAGCTCGGCAAGAGCAATTTTTTTGCAGTCGCCTTTTATAATGATAACACCTTCGCCAGTTGCTCTGTCTGTTCGTTTTTCAACTGCTGCAAGACCTTTTTCCTTTAAAAGTTTTTCTGCAGCAGCAGCATCACCTTTAGTTTCAACCAGAGCTTTTTTGCAGTCCATCATTCCAGCACCAGTTGCATCACGCAAGGCTTTTACTTGTTGTGCGGTAATTTCCATAAGTTTCACTCTCCTAAATGTTATCTTTAATCTTCGTATAATTTATCTTCGTCAACGAGCGGATGCTCAATATCATCATCGCTACGAGCCTTGTCATTGTCGGACGGAACGTAGTTACTGTAATCAGTAATTTCTTCTTCGCGGTCCTGATATGGGTTAACACCTTCTTCTGCAAGAGCTTCTCCATCTTCCTGCAAATCTTCGATAATTTTAAGCCCTGTGTCGTGGTCTGATTCCAAAACTGCATTTGCAATTACTTGGGTAAAAAGCGAAATAGAGCGTATTGCGTCATCGTTACCAGGAATAGGGTAGGTAATTTTTGAGGGATCGCCGTTTGTATCGACGACAGCAACAATCGGGATACCCAATCGAGCTGCTTCATGAATTGCAATGTCTTCCTTGCATGTGTCAATAATGAAGATAATTCCAGGAATATCTTTCATTTCTTTCATACCGCCAATGTTTTTTTCAAGCTTTTGCTTTTCGTGCAAAAGCTCGGCAACTTCTTTTTTTGTTAAGTTACCGAAAGAGCCGTCGACTTCCATCTTTTCGATTCTCTTTAATTTTGCGATGCTTTTTTTAATTGTAGAAAAGTTCGTAAGCATGCCACCCAACCAGCGGTTGTTTACATAAAACATTCCGCAGCGTTCGGCTTCTTTTTGAATTGTTTCTTGAGCTTGCTTTTTTGTTCCGACAAATAATACCGATTTACCATCAGAAACAACCTGACGAACTGCATCGTATGCAGCTCGGATTGCAACTATCGTTTTCTGTAAATCAATAATATTGATTCCGTTTCGTTCCGCAAAGATGTATTTATTCATCTTGGGATTCTTCCTGTTTACTTGATGACCGAAATGCACTCCAGACTCAAGTAAATTTTTCATGGTTACTACTGCCATGCGTCCTCCATTAGTGAGTTTTACAGCTTTTGCAAGCTTATCAAAACTCAATCCTTCACTATTACACCGCAGAGCTTATAGCCATGCGGGAAATTTCAGTTTTCACTGATGGGAGCATTGTACCGAAAATGCTTAAAAAAGTCAAGACAGTTTTTAACGATGCTCCCATTTTTGAAACTACACGTTCCAGATGTCCTTGAAAGTGTGTACCGCTCCGCAATATTGGCAAGCGTACTGGTTGTCGTGTGTGCGGTAAAAAATCGCTGGTGCACCTTCTGCATGACTTGGGTGTGAAATGCAGTCTTCATTTTTGCAGGCGATGTCGTTAAAGTTATAAATTCGCGGCGGCAAGTGTGTGCGATACTTTTCCATTATTTTGCCGTCTTTTATGATGTTAAGCGTACAACCTGCAGCAACCGCCGCTAAACGTTTAAGCCACGCACGAGTTAAATTGTACTTACCTGGACGAAAAATAATCCCTTTGAAAACGCCTTCATCCTGCTTCGAAGTGGAAACCCATTCTCCGCCTTTTCCAGCTTCAAGACCTGCAACCTTAATAATATTTGCCATGTGCCGTCGGATTGTTGCGGGGTCATCGCCTCGGCAAATGTGGTCAATGACAATTCCTTCCTGAATCGGGCGTACACCTTCAGAAAAACGCTCGTCATCGCTAACTTTATTTTTTGGGTCAACTTTGACAATGTATTCTTCTTCAGTGATATGTTTGCGTTTTTCGTCTTTGTCGGCGGTTTTACCCTTAAAGTCATCACCGACTTTTCCAGCAATAAGGGATAAAAGAACAATTCGGACATACATACCGTTGATAGATTGCCGCTCCCAACCATTTAAGTCTGTTTCATCGAGGAAAGTCGGAATAGTTGGATGTTCACGATGTCGCGGAAGCGGATGATAAAACTTTGTGCCTTTCGGAACTTTATCCATAAATTCTTTTCGGAATGTTATGGTTGCACGAAGCTCGTCCTGCTTTTTTAAGATACGTTCTCCCATTCGCTCAAGTTGCGGTCTGGTAAAGTACCAAATCTTTGCGACATCACTTTGATTAAGATATTCTTCAATGGAAGAAAACTCTCGCACCTCAAAACCGTTTTCAAGCATTTTATCTTTATAGTGTGCAGGCATTGCAAGTTCATCTGGTGCAATGAGGTCAACTTTCACTTTGTCGAAAATCATTAAACCGTTTGCTTTGCTATGTACCGTTCGCCCGTGATATAAATCTCCGACAAGTGCAAGGTGAATCGAAGCTGTCGACCAGTTATTGTCTTCAAGGAAGGTAAACTCGTCCAAAAGCTCCTGTGTTGGATGCTCGTGTTTTCCGTCGCCTGCGTTGATAAAAGCTGGTTTTCGCTTCAAGCCGTTGCGGGCGGCGAATTGCTTGGTCTCGTCTTCGAGCCATTTGCAAACGCCTTCAAGTTTGCTCCGAACAATAAAAATACTGTTGTTATAACCTGAAAGTGTGTTGAACGTGTCAGCGTAACTTTCGCCTTTGTTAAAAGACGAACTTTCCACTGCCAAGCTACTCAATTTTATTTGATGAAATTCCGCAGCGTTTTTGAAGGATTCCCTAGTACGTGTACTAGACTCCAAAAACACTTCATAAATACCAAAATCATGGTCGTTTATGCGAAATGAGTCAATCGTTTTTTTATCGTTTTCTCGAATTGCTTCTTTCAAAAGGCGAGTTTTGTCGAAAAGGAATTTTCGCTCTTGAATTGATAAGTCATCGATAATCGTAAGCGACCGTGCCGTAAAAGGATGTGCCATAGTTACCCCCAATGTACCGCAACGCAGTATATACAACTTTTCAACAAAAGTCAATGTATCAATTCAAAAAATTAAGGTAATTATATAAAAGCGATTTACTAAAAATAAAAATGGCTATCATGTTTTTTAAAGTGAGTGAAAGCGTCACCAGAGTGCGTGCACTGCGTCCACGGATGAACGCTGGTTATAAGCATAGTCGATGTTTTAGCGTAGAAACTCAGCACAGCTTTAATATAAACTCGTGAAGTTTAAAAGCATACAATGATGTACTTTTTTAAACATAGGCACCGAAAGGTGACCGTGTAGTAGCTTTTGTGAAAGAGTTAGAAAAACTGAAAAATTTTTCAAATCATTTTGAGGAAAACTGCTTGACATTTTATTATCATTAGTGTATTATGTATGTAGAACATAATACAATGTTAAGGCGGTGAACATTATGGATGAGTATGAGTCAACTAGGCCGATTTATTTGCAAATTGTTGAAAAAATTAAAGCTGGAATCATTTTGGGCGAGCCCGCTTTAGGCGGAAGGCTTATGTCGATTCGGGATATGGCGTTGAAAATGGGAGTAAATCCAAATACAATGACACGCGTGTATGCCGAGCTTGAAAATGAAAAGATTGTTGAAACAAGGCGTGGCATGGGAACTTTTGTTGCCGATGACCCTGAGCTTATAAATAGGCTAAAGGGACAAGTGATTGACGAGCGACTTGCAACGGTTGTGGGCAGCTTGGCAGAAGCTGGATTTTCTGATGAGCAAATTATGAGCAGTGTGCGTACTGCGTTGGAACGAATTAGGAGAAGAAAATGAGTTTGATTTTGGAAACCGAAAACTTATCGAAAAGTTATTTGGGAAAGACTGCATTGAACAAAATGTCTTTGCAGGTTGAGACAGGCAAAATTGTCGGTATTTTGGGACCGAACGGTTCAGGAAAGACAACTTTTTTGAAATTGATTGCGGGGCTTTTAAAACCGAGTGCAGGGAGCTTTACCGTTTGCGGAAAGCCCTTTGGCATCGAAACAAAAAAACTAGTGTCGTTTTTGCCAGATAAAAATACGCTTTACCCTTGGATGCGTGCTAGCGATGCGGTTAAGTTTTACGATGATTTTTTTGAAGACTTCGATGCAGCAAAGGCACACGATATGCTTAAATTTTTGAAAGTCGATGAGGGGAAAAAAGTTTCGGAATTGTCGAAAGGTATGCAGGAAAAGTTAAACTTGACTTTGTGTTTTTCGCGAAAGGCTAAGTTGTTTATTCTGGATGAGCCGATTGGTGGAACAGACCCAGTTGCCAGAGAGCAAATTATCAAGACGATTATTTCGACTTGGGCGGAAGATTGCAGTTTGCTGATTACCACGCATCTTGTGAAAGACGTGGAGTCGGTTTTCAGTGATGTGGTGTTTTTGCGTAACGGCGAAATAGCCTTGCAAGGGGAGGCTGATAGTTTGCGCGAGCAAAAAGGAAAATCTATTTACGAGATTTATCTTGAGATTTTCGGGTAGAATCGTTTGAGTAATCTTTTTCGGAGGAAATTATGATAAATATTTTTTTGTATGAGTTAAGAAGGCGTGTAAAGGCGATGATCGTTTTTGGCTCGGTAGTTGCTGGAATGACATTGATTTCGATAGTTTTGTCGCTTGTATTTAATTTTAAGCTTGATAATGGCAATTTCGGTGGCGGAAAACCAATTCCAGACTTTGCCGTGATATGGTGGGTACTCACAGTTTTGGCGATGTTATATGTTGGTATCGCAATGTTTTATACCTGCTGCAGTGGGCATATTCGCGAAGTGCTTTTCAAGGACACGAATTACCTGATGCTGACAATTCCGCTTCCGGCGTGGAAAATCATTTTGGGACGTTGGCTCGCTGGGTTGGTTGAGTACATGGCTTACATTGTTTTGATTATTGTGTGTGGGCTTACGTGGCTTGCATGTTTGACACCGTCGTCACTTGACAATTATGGCTATGCAAGGTTGGTTTTGCTTAATACTGTGAATAATCCTCTGTTTATTCTGGCTTCATTGGTATTCGTGGTATCGTCTTTTGCGTTAATCGGTATGATGATTACGATGGTGAATACTTTAATGCGTTCGCTAATCAAAAAACAAGGGTTTGCGACGGCTGGTGCGATTGTACTGTTTATCTTTTTGTTCTTCTTGTTGAATAATGCAGCAGGATACCTGAATAGTTACCTTAACTGGACGGTTTATGTACCGATTACAAGTTTTACAGTTACTTCGCTTACAGGGGCGTCGCTTGGCATAAAAGAAACAAACGCGGCAATTCCGTTTCAAATGCTCATACCAATTATGTGGTTTTTACTTTCGTTGCCTTTCTTTTTTGTGTCATCGTGGCTTTTGGAACATAAGGTTGAACTTTAAGGACTGATGGATTAAAGGCACTGCTAACGTTTGTGAGCAGTGCCTTTTTTGTTGTTTATAAAAATCGTTTGGTAATAAATTTAGACGTTAGATTGTGTATCGACGACACGTTTGGAAAAATGACGGTATTTTTTTAGCGGTATCGGTGCGGCACACTACACAAAACATAGCAACTATTATTTGTATACTATGCAGTTTTCTAAGTCCTGCGAGTTGCTTTTGTAGCAACTAATTACTTGTCAAATAAGTACCGCAACTAGCAGCTTTTGCCGAAGACTTCAAACTCAGCTGTGAATGCTTGCGAAAAATACCGAGCGAAGCTAACTTCACCGCGACGATAGCAGTTAAGTATGTGTTCAAGTCGCGTAAAAAACTCAGTCAAAAAATCAAGCTTAACGGCGTCATCAAATGCATACACATCATCATATCCGAAAAAAAGCACCACTTTGAGCTGTTCCAGCAGCTTCGCTTTTTCAGTGCAATCCGCTACACAATAATCATCATAAAATTTGTCATAATCTAACATACTACACTCCAATAGTTTAAATTACGGCTAAAATAGAAAAATAATTAACTAATTTTTATTAAAGTTTTGTGGTGTCTTGCTACACTCATTATTTTTTCACTAGTTGTGTTTTCGAGTACAAAATTACATCTATCGAATATATTCAATAGGCAAAATCAAAAAGGCCACAAAACAAACCTATGCCTTGCATAGATTATTTACAATATTGCCTTATTCTGCAAAAATACAAAACAAGGTACCACTGCCAGTTTACATCCAGTCCATGCACAAAGTTGCCAAGATAATGATAAGCTTCTCACAAAGCAAACACCTAAAATGAATTTTGCATAATGGATTGAACAGTGTGTATCAGTAATATTAACTATTACTTTTTTTCATACGACACACTTAAAGTTTTTTTCATGCTATCGTACAGTCGATATATTGCATGTATGTTAGGCATATTAATTTTATTATTTTTTATATCGCTATAAATCTTGTCAACCTGTGCCTGTCCTTCATAGCGTAAACATTCACGACCAGACTGCTCGACGATTTCTCCGTAGGCTTTCATAGCTGTTACAAAGGTCTTGCCGTCAATATCATTTACAAGAAACGAAATATTCAATATGCCTTTATCCAAGACCAAAAAGTAGTCTAAGAACATAACTTTGTCCAAAACCTTTTCTTCGCAAGAAATCGAAAAACATTCAAATCCTTCAAGTCCTGATGTAAACTTAGTATAACCATAACCTGAGTTTGCATAATAATAAATATTTGCACCTTTTTTCCAAATAGCTGAATCCGATTTACGCAACTCTTTTACAATATCATCACGAGTAATAGCGGGATTTTTTTCAATCATATCCAATAAATAATTTGAACTCAATCGGAGCTTACCTAAACCCATCGGACGCCTTTCATTTATTATGTCCTCATACGTCGCATAATTGAACGTAATTGATGCATATGGTACTGTTTTCTTTTCATTAACTGACAACACTGCGATATCATCTTTTTCGACAAACTTTTTGTAACTCGAAGGTACATCGCAATATACTGTTATATCACGCATCTTAATGGTTACTTTTTTGTATGCTTCACCGTACAGTGTTACAGACAAAACCAACAAACACAAAACACTCAACAACTTTTTCATAAACTACTCCCTCGTTATGATATTTTACGTGCTTTTCCATATTTTGGAAAAGCACGGTTGAAACCAATAATTTTTTCAGTTTAGCAATTAGATGATTTTACTTTTTGAACCTAAAAAATTTTATCATTACCAACATTAAGCAACTATTCTTTTACTTTGCATTTCGTACCAAGCGAAACCCTATTGCGATTTCACGGACTGGATTCACGGTCGCAGCAGGATTTGAAAAATTTCTATGCATAACCGAAACAACCTCTTCCGCTTTTGTAAAAAAATCGTAGCCCTTTATAACTCTATCAGTCGTTGAAGGTGGCAAACCTTGCTGCTGCGGATCAAAAGGCTTTGGATTAAATCCACTCGCAGGTCCGAGCGGATTTTCACTTTCTCCGTCTGCATAATATTCTTCGTTATATAAATCCCAACACCACTCATACACATTACCGATTAAGTCAAACATTGCCAAAGAATTTGCCACCTTGCTTGCAACATTTGCAGGTGATGCGGTTGTACCGATACGCAAAACCGCTTCGCTTTGAATTTTGCTGGTATCCGTGCGTTGCCCATCATAGCTTGCACAATATTCCCATTCGGCTTCAGTCGGTAAGCGGTAGCCGTTTTTTGTGCTGTCCCAAACTACTTCCGACGCATTTGCGTCTCCGTTTTTACTTTCATTGAAAGTATATACTGGCTCCAAATGTTCTTTTTCGCTCAGCCAATTACAAAACCTGCACGCTTCAAAAAAGCTGACATACATTGCAGGCCAGTCATTCGGTATTGTGAAATTTTCAGACGAGATTTTACCGTCAGCTCCAAACTGACTCAATATCCGCCTCTCATCCTGCAATACGTCTTTCGCGGCTGTTTCCGAAACATATTGTCGTAAATACCCAAACGTAACTTCAGTATCGGAAATAAAAAACGGTTTCAGTTTTATCTCCTTCGTTTTCCCCTCAGCCAACAATCGTCGATACGAACCTGCAGGCACAAAAAGCATATTTACGGCTCTGCCTTTAAGTCCGTTGATTGCAACACTAAGTTTCTCAACCTTCTGGATTTCATTTCCAGCTGTTCCATTTACTACATTTGCATCTGTCTTTTTCTTGCAGCTGTAGCACACACTCATCAAAATACATGTCACAAAGACATATACCGTAAACACGCTTTTTTTCATTTAGTCCTCCACGAAGTATACATTCACTTATTAATTTTCAAAAACTATTTCGCTTTTTCATACGACACACTTAAAGTTTTTTTCATGCTATCGTACAGTTGATATATTGCATGTATGTTAGGCATATTAATTTTATTATTTTTTATATCGCTATAAATCTTGTCAACCTGTGCCTGTCCTTCATAGCGTAAACATTGACGACCAGACTGTTTGACGATTTCTCCGTAGGCTTTCATAGCAGTTATAAAGATATTGCGGTCAATATCCTCTGCAGAAAACGAAATGGTCAATATGCCAGTATCTAAGACTAAATAGTAGTCGAAGAACATAATTAAGTCCAAAACCTTTTCTTCGCAAGAAATTAAAAACAATTCAAGTCCTTCAATCCCAGACGTAAACTTGGTATATTTATACCCTGAATCAGTAAAATAATAAATACGTGGACCACCTTTCCAAATATTGGAATCAGGTTTACGCAACTCTTTTACAATATCATCACGAGTAATAGCAGGATTTCTCCCAATCATATCATAAAAATAATCCAACCCAGTTAGCTTTCTACTCGAGTCCCTCGGAGGATGGGCTTTTGCGATATCCTCATACACCCGATAACTGATCTGAATCCTAGCGTATGGCACTGTTTTCTTTTCATTAACTGACAGCACTGCGATATCATCTTCTTCGACAAACTTTTTGTAACTCAAAGGCAAATCACAAGATATGTTTATATCACGCATCTTAATGGTTACTTTTTTGTATGCTTCACCGTACAGTGTTACAGACAAAACCAACAAACACAAAACACTCAACAACTTTTTCATAAACTACTCCCTCGTTATGATATTTTACGTGCTTTTCCATATTTTGGAAAAGCACGGTTGAAACCAATAATTTTTTCAGTTTAGCACAAAATAGTGCCTGTTATTATATTTACTTGCTCTTAGGACTACCTGCCGGATTGAAATAAAATATCCGTGTCGTAACTACCTTCCTGTTGTCAAATCCATAACCACCATTTTCAAGTTCTGTTATATTTTTTTCCCTTCCATCCCAAACATCGAAAACCACCGAATTTTCTTTGTCTGTCGTGTTCACAAGATGAATTTTTGTCTCATCTGATTGCAACTGAGTTTCATATATTGCATGTTTTACATCCCGTACCATTCCAGCAACCGTGTCAGTAGTCCAACTCCCCTCGCAGCCGATTGATTTCCACATTGCATTTGCAGCTTCTGTCGGATTGTCAACATAGGCAAACCAGTCATCATTATCTAGCACACCACTACTCTTAACAGCAGCTTTCATCATTGTAATAGCCTGAGCATCCGTGAGCCTTTTGCCAGTACGGCTTGTGTATTCTTCAGACAGCTCGTTAAGGATGCTTGTTGCAAAACAAGCATATCCACCAAATTCTTTTCCAAAGCCCTTATCGGTTGTAAACATCCTCTGCACAAAATATTTCGGCTTAGTCTCACCCATCCCAATCGGCTTTTCCCCCATCAAGTTACGCGTCTTGCCTCCACCGAAAAACTGCCCTTCAAGCGTTTGCTCGCGACTAACCGCAATGTGATTTTTCACCGTCGATGTAGGCTCCTTTTTTTCGTTTTTCGGTTCAACAGCTACAGTTTCTTTTTCCGCATCAGCGGTGCCATCTATTCCACCTGTTACTGGCTCAGTTTCTCCTACATCATCACCTATAGTTCCGTTTTCAGGCGGATTTACAGGCTTTGTATCGTCGTTGGTATCACCGCCTCCGACGTTATTATCCTCCTTATTGCCTCCCGTATCTCCTGTTACAGGCTGCGTTTCTCCTTCAGCACCGCCACCGATATTTCCACCTTCAGGTGGAGTTACCGGCTTTGTGTCATCGTTGGTATCACCGCCTCCAACGTTGCCATCGCCATTATTGCCTCCAGCATCACCTCCGTTTCCATCCTTCACTGGTGAAGGCTGCGGTGCCGGCACAGTTTCACCAGGCTTACCAGGATCGTCACCACCGATAGTTCCACCTCCAGGCGGAGTTACTGGCGGTACAGGGTTACCTGGACCATCCCAAATGGGATCCCACGCTGGACCAGCCCAACATGGCGTTAAAATTGGCGTACTTTCAAAGCCGCCAAGACCACTCAAGAATGAATTTTCATTTCCAAACATAATTTTCCTCCTCTTACGTTGAAATTGTTTCTTGAAAACCCACTCTAATTATACCCGAATATATTTTTTCCTGCACCAAAGTTTTATTTTTTTATATAAATAAAACTTTGGTCATTTGATTATAGCACATTTTTAGTATTTTTGTCAAGACATAAATTCGATTTAAAATAAATTTTTATCGAAAAAAAATAAAAAATTTATTTTCATGCCAAGCAGAATTCTGACGGCTTGCAAAATTTATAAAAATCTTTTATAATGAGAGGCATTAAAGTCTGCAAAAGCTATTTGTTTTATCATAATGCGGTTTCAAAAATTGTGCACTTTGCCCGTTTCGAGTTTGATACAAACGATGCGAAATGCAGTTCGATAAAATATTGGATTTAAGGAATAAAAATGAAAAGCCAATTGAAAAGTTTTTTGTACATTATTGCTGGAGTGATAATGGTTGCCGTCGGTATTCACTTTTTTTTGCTGCCATCAAAGTTGTCAATAGGCGGTGCAACGGGTATGGCGTTAGTGTTGTCGAAGTACATTCCACTCTCGACAGGTGCCTTGCTTGTTGTTGTTAACATCGTACTGTTTGCACTTGGCTTTTTGATTATAGGAAACAAGTTCGGTGTTAAAACTGTTTGTGCTAGTTTGGGACTTTCAGCTACTGTTTGGCTTCTTGAAATTTTTATTCCAATAAAAGAGCCGATTGTTCACAATACTTTTTTGCAACTGATTATTGCAGTCCTTCTTTATGGCACAGGAGCCGGTTTAGTACTGAATCAATATGCCTCGACTGGCGGCAGCGATATTTTTGCAATGATTTTTCAAAAATACACTGGACTCGATTTGGGAAAAGGCTGTTTGATTACAGACTTTGTCATTACGCTTTTTGCAGGCTTTGCATACGGTACAGAAATTGCTCTTTTTTCGCTTGTCGGCGTTATTATGAACGGTTTGGTGATTGACTCAACGATTGAGGGCATGAATAGTAGCAAATACTGTGTTATCAACACTGATAATCCTGAAGCACTTTGTAAGTTTTTGGTTGAGCTTGGCCGCTCAGCTAACGTTTACAAAGCAACAGGCGCTTTTACAAAAGCAGAACGCTCCGTTATCCAAACGGTTATGTCCAGACGCGATTTTGTGAAACTCAAAAACTTTTTAAGTAAAAATGACGAAAAAGCGTTCATGGTAGTAACGAACGCTCACTCGGTTTTTGGGTGGCACTGGAAACGAATAGGCGAATAACACTTCCAAGGTAAATATATTTAAAGCACTCTCAAAAACTTAGCATAAATGCCAAATTTGCTAAAATGTTTCGACTTTTCAATGCGTAGTTGTCGCCATTCACCGAAAGTTCAACCGATGTGGAGCCTTAAAATCCTTGCAAGAATTTTAAGGCTCCTAGCATGTGCAAATACATTTTAGGAATACGCTTGTTGAACATCGTACGGATGTACGATGTTCAACCTCAGCTACACAATAGTTCATCTACTAGTGCTACAATAGCTCACCTATTACGGCTACAATAGGTCATCT
This sequence comes from uncultured Treponema sp., assembly GCA_937890985.1. GTDB lineage: Bacteria > Spirochaetota > Spirochaetia > Treponematales > Treponemataceae > Treponema_B. The sequence goes on from CALAEM010000051.1 coordinate 83,227, forward strand.
ATTACGGCACAAATAGGTCATCGATTCTAGCCGTAATAGATGACATGTTTCAGTACTACACGAGATGGCCTCGTGTAGTGCTAGAATAGGTCGCATGTTTCAGTACTACACGAGATGACCTCGTGAAAACTCGTCGTTGCTTTATCTGCCCGCCTTCCTTGGCGGCACGGATGCCTGGTCATCAATGTACATCCTTGTACATTGATGACCTTCGAGTTTTTCATTCGAAAAACTCGATATGGCTTTTCACCAGCTGACCTCCTTGTCAGCCCCGCGATGTTTTTGCAGAGCAAAACCCAGCCAAGGATGGCTTTGTACATAAGCATCGGTGAAGATTTGTGCGTAGCACAACCGCGTTAGCTAATCCTAAAAAGCTTTGGCACAAGTACCGAAGGTCTATAAGCCTCGGTTTAATGAACTAAATATGGCGATGACCTTGCTATAAAAGCAATTTTGGAATATAATGAAAACTATGAATAGAATTTTTATCCGGCTATATGCCTTTGTTTGCTCCGTGCTGTTGATTGGAACACTCACGTTTTTCGCAATGAGGATATATAAAAATTCAAAAGAAAATTTGATTGAAGCGGAAAAAAATTTTAAGTACATCGCCCGCTTTATTTCGGCAAGCTCCGAAAAAGAATATGTTTCAACGCAAGCCTTTTTGAAAAAGGTTCAGGACTTGTGTGCTTTGAGCGGCAACATCGACAAAGCAATGCTGGCGGATTCGGCAAACCGCGTTGTGTTTTCGTGGGACGCAAAAACTGGCGTTGTCTCGTCCGTCCCGTACGAAATCCCCGCAAACTCATTTGTGCTGAAACCGTATTCAATGAGCATCAGCGTCAAAAATCCGAGCAATGCCGACGTCAAGCTTTTCAACTTTTCCGCAGTTTTGAAAACTGTCTCGGAAGACGTTTTTTATAACAGCATTCGCGACTGCGTTTTTATCTTTGCGGCAGTTTTTTTGTGCACATTGATGCTTTTGATTATCAATTACCTCATCAGCGAAAAAGGAGAAAAACAAATCGCACAAGCCTTCGAGGTAAGCTCCTCCGTCCAATACGACAACTCACTTCCTCCATCTCAGGATGTCGCCGACAACCTGCACATTGAAAACAAAGATTACAATTTGGACGATTTAGCCGACATCGATTTTTCAAAATCGAGTCCTCTTGACGTGGAAACTTTTCACCAAAGCGAAAAAAATGTGCAACCTGTCGAGCTTGGCAGTGAAAGTTCTGCCTCTTGGTTTGATGCGAATTACGAGACACCCAAAAGCTCTGGGCTGGAAACGCCCGCACCTGAAAAGCCGGCGGAATTGTTTAATCCTTGCGGCGAGCAGTACTTTGACGAAAAGCTAGAATACGAGTTGGGGCGGGCAACTTCCGCCGAGCAGGATTTGAGCTTGTTGCTTTTTAGGCTGATTGACGTGAACCAAGTTTGCCTCAATGAAATTGCCGAAATTTTACTTGCACAGTTCAAAGTAAAAGAGATGATTTTCCAGCTTTCTGACATTGGTTTTGCGGTGATTATGCACGACGCAAACTTGGAAAAAAGTATGCACATTGCGGAGGCGGTTTATTCGGACATAGTGCAGATTATAGCTAAAGAGCAGTTGGGCATCGGAATCACGACGCGAAGCTCGCGGCTTGTTTCGGCTCGGCGGCTTTACGAAGAAGCAAGTTCCGCCGTGGAAAAAGCTTGCGAAAATGTAGCCTCTCCGATTGTGGCATTCCGTCCCGACCCGAAAGCCTACAAAGATTACTTGCGGGATTATACTTAACCGCTCACATTCGCGTCTGCATACCAGCATTTACAATCATTTGAACAGCTTCTTTCAGCTAGATTTTTCTGCTCTTTTTTGCATACGACAAAAAAAATCCCGCCAAATGGCGGGAGTTTTTTTCAGAGACCACGTTTTGTGAAAGAACTAATTTTTCGTAGCCTTCAGGTAAATTGTTGCACCACTTGCTACAACTTCAACAGCATTATCTTGGTTAACCTCTTTTGTTGCGTTTACATCAGAGTAGAGCTTATTGGTATCTACGGTGTATGTATCACCATTTATTGTAACTGTCATACCAAAAATATTAATTCCGAGCTGACCTGCAACGGTTGATGCAACAGCAGCAAAATCAAGCTTTGAAATACCAACAATTGTTTCGTTCAGCTTGGTCGTTCCGTCTGTGATAGCAAACGTTACATTCACTGTTTTTGCTGTGGCTTTCAGGTAGATTGTGTTACCTGCTTTGACATCCGCAGCTTGAACTTGCGTGGCTGTGGCGACATCAGAAAAGAAAGCGCCCAAATCTACTGTGTATATGTTCTGACTGGCATCGATGAACAAATACTCGGAACCAAGCGCAGTAAGGTCAAACTTTTCAACAAACTTTGCCTTGATAGCGTTAAAATCAACACCTTTAATAGCGACAGGAGCTTTCAACTCATTCCCGTCAGTGATACCGACATTAACGGTAATTGCCGAAACAGTAGCTATCACGTAGATTGTGTCTCCAGTTTTAATCTCGTTATCCCCAATTATGGCGTTTGCCTCTTTGTTAGAAAAGAACCCGACGATATTTACGGTGTACGTTGTACCGTCTTTCTCAAACTCATAGTTTCCACCGACTTCGCCAAGTCCAAGTTCTGCTACAAGCTTTGCCTTGATAGCGTTAAAATCAGCACCTTTAATCGCGACAGGAGCTTTCAACTCAGTTGTTCCGTCAGTGATACCGACATTAACGGTCATTTCTGAAACCGTTTTTTGACCACCGCCGTTACCGCCACGGCAACTCACAAACGCTACAGCCAATGCCATCAAAATGGCTCCAAATTTTACAAACCTTTTCATACAGTTCCTCCATGTAGTTAAAAGTTAGAATGATTATAAGAAATAAAATAGTTTTGTCAAGTCCTTTTTAAAAACTTTTTTCACCAAAATACTAATCTATCAATGTCGGCTCAGTTGATTGCTTGACGGCGATTTTTCGCACGCAGAATAAAATAAAACAGCACGCTTACTAACATCATCGTGAGGCACAAAATCTGCCCCGTTGAAATATTCAAAAGCGATGTGAAGCGAAAAATGTCCGCGTCGCCGTTTGAAAGCCGAAACCCGAGATTTGCGTCAGGTTGCCGAAAATACTCGATGAAAAACCGAAAAAAACCGTAGCCGAATGTGTACATCAACGCAAGGAAGCCATTAAACGGTTTTTTCTTGCGGAACGCCCAGATGATTGCCCAAAGTACGACGCCTTCAAACAAGGCTTCATAGAGTTGGCTTGGATGCCTCGGCAAGTTTATAAATTGAGCCCCTGCTGGAATTTCGATTCCACATCTTTGTGCAAACGTCGCAACCCACGGTTCGTTCACCGAAAATCGCTCTCCGGCAGGAAAAATCATTCCGATTGGACTTGTTGTAATGCGTCCGTAAAGCTCGCCGTTAAAAAAATTTCCAAGCCTGCCGAACGTGTACCCAAGCGGAATCGAAGCTGCCATTGCGTCGAAAAGCGGAAGTACTTCGTACTTGTGGATAAAGCACCATAGAAGCATCCCAGCAAAGCCACCGACAAAACCGCCGTGGTACGACATTCCAGTCAAGCCCGTAAAATGCATCGAATCATCAAACGGCCAAAAAATCAGCCACGGTTTTGTCAAGTAATACATCGTGTTGTCATAAATCAAACAAGAAGCAATGCGTGCTCCCAAAAGCAAACCGACGATTCCGTACATAAAAAAGCTCGACATTTGCTCATCGGTAAATTTCGCACCTGAAGCAAAATGCAGCTCGCCGTTTTTCACCTGCTTGTTAAAAAGCCAATATGCAACACCGAAAGCCACCAAGTACATCATCGCATACCATCGCAAAAACGGAACGCCTGGGATAATTTCCGGGTGCAAAAACGACGGATAATTCAAATATAAAAACATAACTACTCCTTGCAATTTACTTTTCATCTTGAGAATGTGCAACGGAGAAATAGTATAGCCTTATTTTCGATTTTTTTCAACGGTGATACTTTTCGATGCACGAAAATTCAATTCACACAAAATGCGGTTCAAAAATGCCGACGTTTTTCAAAAATGTAATTTTTGAAAAACTCAAAAGTCAATTTACAATAATTCAGAATACGGATATTGTAAATTGACTGGCATCCGTGCCACCAAGGACGGCGAGGTTAACGAACCAGCGTAAAAAGCTCCAAAGCCAAACAGAATCAAGCAAAGGCGTTTTATTTTTAAAAAAGTATTTTATAATTTTTGATAGTATGCTATAATACGCCGATGAAAAATATACGCAAAGGCAGAATTGGAGCAAATATCTTTTTATACGTGTTATCGGAGATTTTACTTTATTGCTTTGTCGCATTTTTATTTTTCTTTGTTATTTTTTTTGTAAACAATTTACTCGTAAACATTCAAGACAACTTAATAAAAAATGTATCGCTGCCTTTAATCATGGAATTCTTTTTGTATTCGGTTCCAGTTGTTATTGCAAATGCGGCTCCGTATTCTGCGTTTATCGGTACGCTGATGTGCTTGGGACGCTTTGTCGGCGACAGTGAGTTTATCGCGTTGAATGCATTGGGAATTTCCGACAGACAGATTTTGATACCAGTTATGGCGGCGGCTTTAATCTTGGGATTGTCAAACTTTTTTTTGAACGATTTTTTGATTCCATACACGGCACCTAAACTAAATAAAATTGCAGAAGAAATGATTCGCGAAAATCCCGCGACACAAATACAAAGTTACTCAATTAAAAAAGTAAATAAAATTATTATCGCAAGTGGCAAAGTTGAAAAAAATACTGTCAATGATTTAGTTATCATTGATATGACAGCTGCAAACACAGTGAATATTTTGTCTGCGAAAACGACGCAATCTGCAACGCCAAGTAGTAGTGCTATTTTAATGGCACTCACTCCGCTTTCTCCAAAGCTTTTAATGCTCAACAAAAATGCACCGCAAACATTCGATTACGCTTACGGTGAAAAACTGACATACAATTTTTTGCTATCAGAGCTTGATAACAGAACTCTATTTTCACTTTCGCCTGGTCAGCTTTCATCGCGTGATTTAGCAAAAAAGATTAATACGATGAAAGAGACACAGGAAACCTCAAAAGAATATTTAAATTGGTTCGCATTGGAATTTCACAAAAAGTTTTCCATTCCGCTCGGTGCTGTGTTTTTTATTTTCCTTGCGTATTGGTTGAGCCGCAACTTGAAGCTTTACAATCAAGGAGTCGGCTTTGTTGTCGGCTTGCTTATTTCTGTGTGTTACTGGGCGATTTTAATGTTCGGTCAGCAACTGGCAGTCCAGCGAAACTTTAACGGAGCTGTTACGGCATGGCTACCGAATGTGCTTTTGCTTTTTATCGGCTTGGCATTGATGAAACACAAACTGAGAGGCTAAAATGTATTCTGATAAAAACACAGTATCGTATCGAAAAACAAATTACAGTTTCACGCTCATCGGCTACTTGCTAAAACTTTTTTTGCCAGTATTTTTTACTGCAATGATTTTTTTTGTATTGATACTTGAGCTTGGAGACACGTTTTATAACTTGGTCAATTATATGGAGAACAAAGTTTCAACAAAAACCATGTTGAAAATAGCCATCCTTTTTATTCCAAAATGTATTTCATACGCAATGCCAATTTCAATGCTTTTTGCTGGCTCATATACATTGGGCAACTTATATAGTAAGCATGAGCTGACGGTAATTTTTTCGTCAGGTATTTCGCTGCAAAAATTTGTGATGCCGATTTTGGTACTCGCGTTCGCATGCTCCGTTGGTATGCTTATTTTTGAAGACCGTGTCGTTATCAAAACGCTTGCAAAAAAAACTGCATTGCTTAAAACATCAACAAATAACGACGACAATATGGACAGTGTAGATGTCGCGGTTATGTCCAATTTTGGAAAAGTAATTTACACCGCGGATTATTATGACAGTAAAAATAAATCCTTGCAAAATCCGAAAATTATTCATAAAGATGATAACGGTGTTATGGATATTGTAATTACTGCGCGAAGTGCGAATTGGATTGAAGAGCAAGGTAAGTGGAATTTGCAATTTGCGAATATGTACATAATCACCGATGACAACACAGTTGAGTTTCAAAGTGAGTCCAATAAGACACTTGATTTTTTAACGGAGCCACCAGAAAGTTTTCAAAGAATATCTGCAAACATCGATGAAATGAATAATCACGAAGCGAAATTATTTTTGGGCAAGTTAAAACAAAACGGCTTTTCAAGTGCGGAATATCTCGTGAAATATTATCAACGATTTTCTTTTCCGTTTACAATTTTTATTGTGTTGTTTTTATCTGTGCCGTTCGGTGGCTATTTGAAAAAAAACGTTTTGCTGATGAGTTTGCTTTTGAGTTTATCGTTTGCCGTTTTGTATTACGTTATGCAAATGTGTATGGCAGTCTTTGCAAGCTGGAATCTAATTTCGCCTATTGTCGGTGCATGGATACCATTCACGCTTTTTTTTGTACTTAGCATTTTTTTCACGCAAAAGGCACGAACGTAACGCAAATCTAAAACGTGGCGGATTTTAGCAACAAGCGTATTCCTAAAAAGCTTTTGCAAATGATGCGGTTCAAAAATTGGCGACGTTTTTCAAAAATGTAATTTTTGAAAAACTCGAAA
>CALAEM010000052.1 GCA_937890985.1 uncultured Treponema sp.
GCGTCTCAAAATCCAAAGCGTATTTTGAGACGCTTTCATACAAACTCGAAGTTCATCAATGTACAAGGATGTATATTGATGACCAGGCATCCTTGTACGATGGTCAACTCGAGTTTGTACGCTAACATCGTGAGCTTTTATACCGCTTCTGTGACGGATGGGCTTGGGGCGTGTCGTAGAATGTAATGGCAAATGATGGACGCATTAAAATCCGAAAAGGATTTTAATGCGTCCCGTGTATAAGCTTAACCGTTTACAAATACAGAAAAAAAAAAAATACACGAAAGCAAAAGTTTAGTTGACAAGTTAGATAGTTTTTAGTAGATGTGATTTCCAATATCGCTTGAAAAGAGCTCTTGACAGTTATGTTTCTTTTTGTATATAATAGCAAAAGAGTATTTTCACAACTGTGAAAAGGGAGAGTGTTTATGAAACAGTTCTTAGAATCCTTGACTACATTCATTGCGGATATGAATGGGATTGTTTGGGGCCCGTACTTTTTGATTCCGCTTTTGTGCGGAACCGGTTTGTACTTTACAATTCGGCTTGGCGGAGTACAGGTTACCAAATTCGGAATGGGGTGGAAACGATTATTTGGTAATTTTTCACTCAAAGGAAAGGAAGCTGGAAAGCACGGAATGAGTTCTTTCCAAGCTGTGGCGACTGCAATTGCAGCTCAAGTCGGAACAGGAAACCTTGTCGGTGCAATGACGGCTTTGATTATGGGCGGCCCTGGTGCTATCTTTTGGATGTGGCTTGCAGCTTTTGCTGGTATGGCGACAAACTTTGCCGAAGCGTGTATCGCTCAGGTGTATAAAACAAAAGATGCTTCAGGTCAAACTGTAGGCGGTCCTGCATATTACATTTCGGAAGGTTTAGGAAACAATGGCTTTTCAAAATTTCTTGCAGGTTTCTTCGCTGTCGCGATTATCCTTGCTCTCGGTTTTATGGGCAACATGGTTCAAGCTAACTCAATTTCTGATGCCTTTCAAAATGCTTTTCACATTCCGACGTGGGTAACAGGTGTAGTGCTTGCCTTAATCGCAGGGGCGATTTTTATGGGTGGCGTAAAGCGAATTGCTTCCGTTACCGAAAAAATTGTACCGATTATGGCAATCGTGTATGTCTCGGTCGGTTTGGTCGTTATCTGTATCAATGCAAAACATATTCCGGAAATGTTTGTCGTAATCTTCAAAGGTGCATTCAATCCGAGAGCAGTTTGGGGCGGAGCACTCGGTTTCGGAATCGGACGAGCAGCCCGATACGGAATTGCACGCGGTCTTTTTTCGAACGAAGCAGGTATGGGTTCAACCCCGCACGCACATGCTGTTGCCAATGTCAAGCATCCAGTTGAACAAGGTGTTTTAGGTATCGTTGCAGTTTTCATTGATACTTTTATCGTTTTGAACATTACGGTTTTCACTGTTTTAAGTTCAGGCGTTATCAAGTTCGAAGGCGGAGAGCCTGTTATGAAAGGCATCAAACTCGTTCAGGAAGCTTTCTCGCAGCATCTATTTGGTTCAGGCTTCGGTTACATCTTTGTTGCGATTTGTCTTTTGTTCTTTGCCTTCTCGACTATTATCGGTTGGTACTATTTCGGTGAAACAAACATCCGTTATTTGTTTGGAACGAAAGCCCTACTTCCGTATCGATTGTTGGTTGTAGCATTTGTTTTCTTGGGCAGCTTGCTGAAAATCGACCTCGTCTGGGAATTGTCGGACTTTTTCAACGGCATTATGGTTATTCCAAACTTAATCGCATTGATTGTGTTGAGTGGCACCGTTGCAAAACTTCTCAAAGATTACAATCACGGCGTTCCATTCGATGTAGGAAAATATAAAAAATAAATTCAGTATTAAGGGCAGGTTTCCTGCCCTGTTTTTTTATCAAGTCAAACTTTGCTTCATCTTTCCAATCTTAAGCAAACATACAATTGCATTTATAACCTAAGATTAAAGATTCTTAAAATTTTTATCAAAGCTGTAACCTTATTTATCTTGAAATGTTGTTTAGGTGTATGTTAAATATACCTCCTTATAAATTATAACATACCTCCTTTGCATCCTGGGGTGTCTTTACCTCCTTTTGATCTCCCAGGTCTTATGCACTGCAAGCCTTGCGTTCGCGAGGCTTGCATCTTTTAACAATAAAAACTACTCGCAGCATTCATTTTCGTAAATTTTCTGGTAACACTTGTTAAAAGTTCTCAGCTTTCTACTAACTGCATTTCGATTAACCTTAAGCACGTCACAAATATTAGTGTAAGTCGGCAGCGTCGAATACGCACAAAGCCTTTCAGTGTTTGCATTCCACGCTCGTTGTTTGTTTTGATATTTTTCCAAAATGTATTTATAATTTTCACGAAGATTTTCATCTTGATGTTTTTTTAACTCATTTTGGTGAAGCTTCATTTTGAAATACAAACTCCCTACCCGCCTTTCCAAACTTTTTTTCTGTTCGTGTTTTATTTCGTTTTTACTGTTTACTCGTCCCAAGTGATTGAGCATTTCATCTTTATCAATCTCGAACAGCTCGCATAATTTTATTACTTTGCTCTCACCTAAAAGGTTTGCTGCTCGGCAAATCAACAATTTTTCCAGCAACTTATTTTCACGTGTTGATTTTCGCGTTCCTTTGTACGACTGCTCTATAACACGATTTAGTTTTTTAACATTATCTCCTGCGTAATCAATGTTCGGCTCACTAAAAGCATAACAGTCCTGTTTTGTTTCATACGCATGCAAATTACTGTGCGTTTCTTCATTTTCGATTACCGTTTGCAGTTTATATTTTTCTTTGCTCTTATTCTTAAAGTTAAAAAACTTTTGCCGAATCACAATATATAAAAAACTAAAAAAGCCAGCCTTATCGGGATTGTAGCGGCGGATAACATCAGGAATTATCGGAAAAAATTCGCAAAAGAAATCGGCAGCACTGTCCGTGTCGGCTTTGAAAAAAACGCTGTAATTAAAATAAAGCGTAACCTTTAACTGTTCGAGCAGCTGTTCTTTTTTGTCGTCCTATGCACAAGCATACTGCTCATAAAACTTTTGATAATTAAACATTTTTAAATTACCTCCAATGTATTTTGCATTTTTACATGATGCAAAAAATATCGTTGTAAATCTTTATGTATCGAAAAACATATTTTCTCACAAGTGATTTACGATATAATTATATCGGAAAATATTTTTATTTGTATATAAGTTAATAAATATTTTTTTATTTTATTTGAATTTTTCAGCTATTAGAAATAATTTATAAAACTAAAAGTGAAAAATATTTTTATCTTATGTTAAAAATATTTTTAGCCTTTTATAAAAATTCAAAAAAGGATACTATAGCTTTATGGCAAACCCAAAATTATTCCGTGTAATCGACAAAGCTGTCAAAGATTATTCGATGATTGAAGTTGGAGACAAAATTTTGTTGGCAGCTTCAGGCGGAAAAGATTCGACAGCACTTGCCGAGTATTTATCTTTCCGAAAAACGCGCACCGATTTTTCAGTAACGGCGTTGCACATAAGTACCGAACTTGAAAATGCACAACTGACGAACCTAGAAACCCTTTTCAAAAATTGGCAAATCGACTTTATTGTAAAGCACATTTCAGTACTCGGTCGATTAAAGAGCGGACAAAAAATGAATTGCTGGTGGTGTTCAACTCAAAGGCGGCTAGAACTTTTGAATTTTGCATTGGAGTTTGGTTATAACAAAATCGCATTCGGTCATCATCTAGATGATATTCTGGAAACTGTTTTAATGAATGTATTTACAAAAGGGCGGCTTGTCGGTATGCCGCCGATTTTACAGTTTGATAAATTCCCAATAAAAATTATACGTCCGCTTGCACTTGCCGATATTCCAACAATTCAATCTCATGTAACAACTCGCGGATACGCTTCGACAACTTGCACCTGCGAATACCAAAGTAACTCACACAGAAAGATTGCCCGTGAACGTTTGCAAAATCTAACTGGTGGAAACTATGAATTGAAGCTTAAATTATTTAATGCTCTAAAAAAAGATAACATTGTTATCGATTATTTAAACTAATGTTTAAGCAATTAAATTATGAGAGGATTTTAGCACCTTAAAATAAATTATTAATGCATAAATTTATTTTTAACATTTTAGAATATAGTCTCAAGAAATGCGTGCAATTTACCGATTATCATAAACGTATGAAAGTCGAAAAAAAAGTTGCATTTGGTTTTTTGTTTTTGGTATTTGTGTCAAATGCATTTGCATATCGCGTGCAATATAAAGAGCAATACTATGAATTATATCACGTGCACTACGCAAAATCGCCTGACGATTATCTTGAAAATATTTACTGGCTTGAGCGAGCTGTTGAAGCCGACTTTTGTAATCCGCTTTATGCTCTCGCAAAAATAGAAAATGAAACCCAATGGAAAAAATACCGTGCAGTATTTATGATGCATCTCAACTTAAAACTGATTGAACAGCACTTGCGTTTAGGTGCCCAGTTCGATAAACAAGTTGCCTATTTTTACAACGCACCTTGGAAAGAACAAAATATCGAAAGCCTCCAAGTTGCCGAGTCGTATTATTATGCAGCACTCGAATACTGGAAAGAAGCAAAACTTTGGGCAGAAAGAGCAAACGTCCCAGAGCTGCAATTTGTATATCTCCGCGATTTAAAAAACTGGGAAGAAGATCTCGCACGTATCAAAAATGGTAAACTCAATTACGAACGAATAATTCGCCGCGAACTTAAACGCTTGGAAAATGTGCGTCAGGAATTTATAAAGATGGACGAAACGACGTACTAGGCGGCGGCGTTTTTAACCGCCAAGCCAACTTTACTTCACCGCTTCGCTCGCCTTAAATCATTTAGTCAGAAAAGCTTGTGCAAGTTTATTTTTCACTTTGCTCATTTTGTACACTTATGCTTTTGTTACAAGTTCCATAAAACAGATAAAAAAAATGCGTGCAACTTTTAGTTAATTAAATTGTTTTAAGTGTGGGATAGTTTAATGCGAAAAATATTTTTAATTGTTTGCGTATTGTTGATGCATTATGGCATCGCTGAAAATTTTGAATTTTTGTTTGAGGACGGCGAAAAGTACCGAATCAATTCCATTGTCAACGAAGACGTTTATATTAATATGAATTTTTCTCACACAGCTGAAATTACGAATCGCATTACCGTCGAAGTCTCAGATGTGAAAAAAACACCAGAACCTTCGGCTCTTTATACTTGCACTTTTATGACAAGTGAAAAACGTTCAACTGATACACACTTTCTTTGGTCAAAGCAATACCCTGGCGTTTTTAGACGTAACAGCCACGGTAAATACGATATAGGCAAAGAATATTTTATGCCAGTAGTTCGCAATGTTCCAGTATTTCCAGCACACGATATAGAGCCTGGAGACACGTGGACAGGCGAAGGTCACGAAGCACATGATTTTCGGGATACTTTTAGTTTAGCTGAGCCGTTTATCGTGCCTTTTAATGTAACGTACAAATATCAGGGGCAAGTTGAAAAAGATGGTAAAAAGCTTCACCTAATTACTGCAGAATACCAACTCATGTACGAACTCGACCAAAATCTAATTTTGAAAAATCAAAAGCAGGCTGCTATTTTTCCTGTTACAACATTAGGTACGTCAAAGCAAAATTTGTACTGGGACAGTACGCTTGGCAATCTCACTTCCTATGATGAGAATTTTACTATCCGTTTAATATTGAACACTGGCGACGTTTATGACTTTATAGGTTCAGCTTCTGCAAAAGTAACAGACCTTGAAAACTTCGACCGAAAGAAAACGCTTGATGATATAAAAAATCGCGTGGATTCACTTGGCTTGAAAAACGTTGACGTGAAAGAAACGGAAGAAGGCATTACAATCAGCATTGAGAATATTCAATTTTTACCAGACTCGGCTGAATTGGTTTTAAGCGAGCAAGAAAAACTTAATCGAATTGCGGAAATCTTAAAAGCCTATCCTGAACGCGATTTGTTGATTACAGGACACACGGCACTCGCAGGCACAAAGGCCGCACGTCAAGCTCTTTCAATTGAACGGGCTAATGCCGTCGCACAATATTTAGTCACAAAGAATGTACGCGAAGCACATCGCGTTTTCACTCAAGGCTTTGGAGCGGAGCGACCGCTCGTTCCCAACACGACGGAAGAAAACCGTGCGAAAAACCGCCGTGTTGAAATTACCATAATCGACAAATAAACTTATTCAGTAACTTCGTGTGGCAAAATAATCGGATAAATATAAATGCCTTTTGCTTGAGCCGTCGAAGTTACACTTTCTTTGGTAATCGTACCGCGAGGAATTTGATGAGGCGGTGCATCTCCGATGAGAATAATCACCCGCTTTGTGTTTTTGTCTTTGCTCCAGCGAAGTCGCAACGCTTCATTAACTCCTTCATAAACAGCTTCTGGAATATCTGTTCCGCCTTTCACGTTGAAATTTCGTAAGCCGTTATAAAAACGGTTTTTGTCAAGGGTAAAATTGCACACACGCTTTGTTAAAAAATCATCAGTGTAATCCTTGTATAAAACCAATGCCAACTCGAAATTTTTATATTGCTTCGAATAGCTTTCAATCAAAGGCGTGATTGACTTTCGAACTTCGTCAATATCGTCTTTCATACTAGCAGTCGCGTCAATAACAAATGCAACTTGTATATTGCTTTCGCTTCCTTTTTTGAGTGGCACTTGTATCTGTCTCAAAATATCTTGCGGGTCAGTCGCATACAAAAGCATTCCCTGATTTTCATGTGCAAGAGAATTAAAACTCTCAACGGCACCGTCCATATATTTCGGCGACAATGCTTGTGTATAAGTTACAGTATTTATTTTTTCAAAGACAACTGGCTCTTGTGTAACTCGAAGCAAAAATGGATTTTCGGCGTAGCTTCCCGTATAATCCGCATATGGCTTTTCAAAGGTTCGCAAATTCAAAAAAGTGCCATCCAAAACTTGCACTTCACCGTGTCGCGTCCACGCATAACCAAATTCTATAATGTAAGGAATCCAAATATGAAAAGCTTGTCCGAAGTACTTATTTTCTTCAGGTGTTGAATCAATTAAGCTATATAGCTTGCTTTCAGGCGGCAAGAATTCTCCGTTCAAAAGACGTTTTTCATTGCCATTTATCGCATTGTACGAAGGCGAGCGAAACGCGTAATTTGCCTCTTCGTTTTTTTCGTCTTTTGTCGTTTCGGTAATTAGCACCGATGCAATATCTGGCTTTTTTCGAATGTATAAATCATAGCCGCCTTCGGGATTTTGAAGCACATAAGTGTCACCTTCAGAAATACCCAAATCTAGAGCATTTAATGCAAAAATACTCACAAAAAAACAACACGAAAATATAGCCTTTTTCATATCTTTATTCTCGGCAAGAAAAATAAATAAGTCAAGGAAAAATTATGGTTCGTCACCGATAAATTAAAGTCCAGTTTTTTTGAACACGGTCATAATCGTTTTGAAAAATATCGAAATATCCAAAAAAATCGAAATATTTTTTATGTAATATAAATCATACTGGATTTTTTTTGTCGTGTCTTCAACAGATGGCGAATGGTACTCACCAGAAACTTGATCCCAACCTGTTATACCAGGCTTAACCAAAAGACGCTGTCGATAAAAAGGCACGCTGTTTTCCAAATCTTTTGCCAACTCAGGACGCTCAGGACGCGGTCCAATCAACGACATTTCACCTTTGAGAACATTGAGCATCTGAGGAATTTCATCTAATCGTGTTTTTCGCAAAAAAGAGCCTATTGGCGTTATTCTATTGTCATGTTCTTTTGTCGGCTCAAAACTATTATCATCTGTACGCATTGTTCGAAATTTAAAAACGGTAAAATTTTTTCCGTCAACGCCCTCGCGAACTTGCTTAAAAAATACAGGACCATTACTTGTAAGTTTAACCAAAGCCGAAACTATCAAAAGAAGAGGCGAAAATAAAATTAGAAAACACGCAGAAAACAACACGTCAAAAACACGTTTAACAGCAAGATAACCGCGTTTTGTGCTTAAGTCTATTTTAGTTAAAATCCATGAATCATTTAAAGTGTTCAATGAAATTTGCCTCGTTGCATTTTCATAAAATTCCTGAATCGAATAAACCAAAATATTTTTGTTCAAAATAGAAAATAAAATTTGCCTGATTTTAAAATCTTCAAACTGTGTATTTGTGAGCACAACAATATCTATTTTTGTTGTCATAAAAAAGTGCTCCAACTCTTCCGCAGTTTGTAACTGTAGAATTCTTTTTGCATTGTCTGGCAAAGTCTCAGAGGATTGTGCGTATATCGCTTTCGGCTCATATCGAAAATATGTCTTTGCATTGATTGAATTTATTAAATCTCCGACAGTTTTCGTATAGCCGATAAATAAAACCGCCGGATAATTTCTAAGCTTAAAATAAATCTCATTATATAAATGCCGCCAAATCGTAATTAACAAAAAGCCCATTGTTGCAAATATGATTAAAACATATCTTGGAGTTATTGCACGATTTCTAAAAATATAAAACCACGAAAAACCGTATGATAAACTCAGTAAGGCGATAAAAAACAAGATTACTACGCGTTTTAAAGAACTCACAGGTTTTTCCAGAATATAAAATCCTACAGTATACATGCAAATAATCCAGAAAATAATTATCGGTAAAAAATTCACAAAGTGAATAAGTATAATCTCAAAAGACGGCAATGCTAAATTTCGCAATAGCAAAGAAATTGGAATTGCAACGCAAAGAAGCAACACATCAATGCATGCCAAAAAAAGTTGTCGCTGTATTCTTGAAAATTTACTCATAGCTATTCTCTGCACAAATTATAATGAAAAATAAAAAAAAGTAAATGACTTAAAAAAATTATTATAGCTACTCACTTGACGATTTTTTTATTTCATCATACAATGAAAGGTTACACAGTAAAATATTGAAAGTAGAACTTGCAAAAACGTACGTTTTTGAGTTTCTATAAAGGTTGTATGCTATGAATTTTTTTGATTGCTATGTGCATTTGGGCTTGGTTTCATCAGACAGTATCACACTACTTCGCACAATTCAGGAAGCAAAACGTGCTGGAGTTAGCTATATTTTAACAGTGAGCAATAGTCCATCCGAGTTCGAAAAAGTGTATTCCATGGTGGAAGGTTTTCCACTAGTTTTGCACTCTGTTGGTTTTGCTCCAAGTGAAGCAAATAACTTGCCATACAACTGGCAGCACCAACTCCAAAATGCAGCCGACAAAAAAGACGTTATAGCCATCGGAGCAATCGGCTTGGATTACGCACACAAAACTTTAAATAAAAAAGCTCAAACTAAACTTTTTGTTGAGCAGTTAGATTTTGCACGCAAATTGAATAAACCAGTCATCATATATAATAGAAATGCAGGTTCCGACGTTAAGGCGATTCTTCTTGAAAATGCACCGAAAGCAGGTGTTATCTTCCATTGCTACTCTGAAACTTCCGAGTACGCCCGTGCCATGCTGAAAGAAGCAAACTTCCCCGTATATTTTTCTTTTGCAGGAAACATAACTTTTAGACAATCGCGCAACTTACATCGAACAGTACTTGACATCCCGCTTGACAAAATTCTCGTTGAAACGGCAAGTCCTTTTTTATCTCCTTCGATTTTTAACGGAAGCCCAAACGTACCTGCAAATATTTTTGCCACTGTCGAGTTTATCTCTGAAATGTTAGATATGGATTTTGAAGCCTGTGCTGCACAAATTTATAGAAATTCATTAAATGCATTTCGCCTTTCGTAAAAAAGTCAAGTGTTAAATATTTTCCAATCGCTGACCCAACAATTCAAGTTCGGTCAAACATTTTTCTTTAGCACTGACTGCATCATCGTTACTTTTCGTTTTTATAAAATTTATCAACTTAGCATATGCGGTCAGTTCAAAGATTTCTTTTAAGCGTTTTGTTTTTTTGTCTTTAGAATAAACCACATCATGCAAAGCTATTAGTTTTACTTGCGATTGTGCCGTTTTAATAAACTCCGCCAAAAGTTTTTTTCTCGCAGCAGTATCAGCCACGTCAGTAAACCCAACTTTCAATGCACTTTCAAAATCATCGAACTTTTTTTCGCAAAGAACATCAGGCTCGATGCTTGCAATGTTTGGTAAATCGGCACAATCGGAATCAAGCCCGACGCGAAAAAGCCGCCCCGATTTTTGAGCAGGCAATGATGCAAACCACGACGCATAGGTTAAAAGATTTTTCGACGCGAAACATTGTCCGCGTAACACTGTTTCAAGCGAGCGAATTTTTAGCGAGGTATTTTGAACAAGGTTTAACCCCGAATGCGGACGTGCGTGCGAAAAACTTTTTCCGCAATATAAATCCAAACCAAAAGCATAAATATTCTTTTGCGTTTGTTCAAGCAAAAGTTCTATCGCCGTCCCTGAAACAGTTCCGTTCCGCTTCGCAAAAATGTGCGGCAAGTGCAATGAAGCAAAAAAATACGACTCAAGCTCACTTCCATACGACAAAAGAACGCAAGGATTTTTATGCAAAAGCGGTCTAGGGATACCAGCTTCAAGCGGAAAAAGTAACGGCACATGCTTTTCAAGTTGCAGTATATGTTTGCCCGCCCAAAAACTTCCGTCAGTAGTAATGCACGCACTCAATTCAACAGAATGGTACAAAGCCGCTTGATACGCACTTCCAGCACACAAAACAGGTGCTTTTTTTGAGTGCAAAAAAGGCATGAGCTTTTCCGCACTAAAGCCTGACGCAAGAAAGAAAAAATCCGTATTTGAAAATACACAAGTTGACGGATTTTCAGCCAATGCAAGATTGGTAATCAAATTTTTAAACCACAATGAACCAAACGCGGTTCGCGTATACATTACGCTTTTAAAAATATGCACCGCTTCATTTATCTCGGAACGAATAAACTCGGCAATACTAGGCCACTGATTGTCCGCAGGCTTCCATGACAAAAAAAGCGTATTCGCGAAAAACTCATCTGGAATTGTATTCAGTAAAAAACGCTTGAGCGAACCGCTTGCCGCTCGATATACATAATCCCAAAGTCCATCAGTTGATACAAAAAGCGAGTCTGTGTACCGAACAGCAATAAGTACTGCATACGGGAAACGTTGCCGCAAATATCGTGCAAGATACGATTCACCAGGTTCGGTAATTACAATGTAATCTGGCGGATATAAAACAGAAAGAGCATCCACAAACCGACTTGCTTCGGCTTGTGGATTATATCGGGAGTGTAAAGCCATTTATAGCTATATTTTAGGAAATTCCCAAGTCGTCAAACAGCTTTTTATAAGTGTCAAAATACTTTGATTTTGCAAACTCTTCGATTTTTTCTTCAGGCAAACTTTCCAAAAGCTGGTCCATATACATCAAAACCGACTTTATTTCTTCTTTCATGTCAATCGGAAGTGTTCCGCCTCGTTTTTGGTTGTTTACTTCATCTTTCACCGTTAAAATTTGCTCTTGCACATCGGAAGCTGTTTTTTTATCCAAGCTCTGAACATCCAAATCTACAGTTGGAATATCATCAACAATTGTGTCCAAGTCATCCGCATTAAAGTTTTCAGGTTCTTCAGTTTCATCGCTTACCATAGGCTCAATTTCAAAAGGTTCATCATCTTGAGCAAGCAATTCGGCTGGTAACATATCTTCATCTTCATGTGCATCAGATTCCGAAATGTTATCGGTACTTTCAGATGTAATATCATCAACATCAATGAAAGTTTCCTCTTTTCCTTCAGTCTCATCATCGATACTATCGCTACCAGTCAAAAAATCCACATCTTCAACTGCTATCGAAGATTCAGGCTCGATTTCAATTTCTGCAAACGGATTTTCTGTCTTAATATCAGTTATTTCCGTTGTATCGGATAAAAGGTCTTCCGTCGAGAGCATCTCATCCGAGTTTATAGCACTGTCCAAACGAGCAGCATCTATGTCATCAACAGTATTTTCTGATCCTGCTGGTTCAGAGTCCACAGTTATTTCAAAATCGTCATCAGGGATTACAAATTCATCATCGGCTTGCGTGTCGGTACCGCTTTCAAAAGAGGTATCAGAAGGTTTTTCTTTTTCGTCAAAGTACACATCAGGAATATCCAATTCCTCACCGTCCATCTCATCGATAGATTTTACTACACTATCATCATCCAAAGGCTGCTCATCAGCACTGACAGTCTCATCCAAGTTCAACACTTCTGGTGCATCAAACTCTTCAGGCTGCAAGTCAGTACTTTCTTCAGTAAAATCGGCTGTGCTGATAATATTTTCCAGTTCGTCTCCAGTTAACGAAACCGTTTCATCAGAATTGTCATCGCTAAAAAAGCCAGTTTTCGACGTTTTAGGTTCAACTGTATCAACAGCGTTACTATCCGCATTATCAAAACTTTCAATCGTAGGCACTTCAACTTCCGCAACCGAGTTATTTCCATCATCTGGCGTTCCAATATCAAGATGAAAATCATCCGCTTCGGAAGATTTTATTGCATTGATTGACACATCTTTTACCGAACGAATTTCATCTTTCAAACCAGCAATTTCGGCTTGCATTGACGAAATTTGACTTACCAACTGCATCAAAAGCTCATTTGTCTTTTCATCTGCTTTTTCATTTATCGAACTTTCCATATCCGACACTCCCTCACTGCCAGCAATATTGCCGTCCTGTAATAAATCGTTTGTCAAAGCCGAAACGTCATCAAAGATATCGTTTTCAGCAATTGAATCGTCAACTATGTCATCGGAAGTTTCCTCATTGTGGGTAACACAAGTAGCCACATCATCGGTGTCAACCAGAAAATCTGGAGCTTCCGGAGTAAATTTCGTTTGATCATCAACAATCGCAGCTAAATCGGAAAGCGGCTTATCATAATCGTTTAAATCTTCATTGGCGACAAGCTCGATTGGTTCGATTGGATCAATTGGATCAATCGCAACCTCATTGGTTAAAAAGTCATCCTCGACAGTATCTGGCTCAGAAGCTGGAAAAGGCTCTTCACCGAACGAAAGTTTTTCAAGTGTCTTTTCATGTTTTGCTGTATTTTCCGTGGTGGCGTCAACAGGCTTTTCGTCATTTGGGTTAACCGCAGGTTTTACTTCATTTCCAAAAAGGTCTATGTTTTCAACTTCGTTATAGCCTGTTACACTCACTTCCTGCAATGCGTCCGCATCGTCATCGCTGGTGACAGATAAATCGAGCACTCCAGGTTGGGCATTTTTGGGAGCTGCATCAGAAGACGACTCAGCAGTAACTGCGTTATCTGCTGTAACAACAGTATCATTTGCAAAAAAGTCATCAAGGGAAATCTCTTCAAAACTGTCTGTATTTGATGCATCAGAAGCTGTAGCCGATGACGAAACGCCTGAGGCTGTTTCTGTTTTGTTCGATGCCTTAATCGAAGCAAGCGAAAATTCTTCCACGGTAGTTTTCGGCTCTGGAATTTCCTGCACCTCATCATCGTCTTGTTTTGATGGCTTACTATCATCATCAAAAAAATCATCAAGCGAAACTTCAACCATATCATCACCAGAACCAGTCAACTCGTCGAGCATATCATCAAAAGCTGAGCTTGAAGATTTTTCCATACCTTTTTCTTCTGAAGTATTTTTATTTTCTTCGCGAGTTTGTTTTTCCTCATCAGCGTGAGAATCTTCGGACTCAAGATTGTCGGCTTCATCGCTTTCAGCAAAATCCGCCCGAGTATTTTCTGGTGCCGAGCTTTCAGACACAACACCAACTGGTGCACTATCAGCAAAAAAATCATCTAAGTCGATTTCTTCCATGTCGTCGAAACTTGTGCCAGCATCTCCGCCAGAATTAGCCTCAACGGTGCCGTCATCGCCATTCAAATCTTTTTCGACGGATTTATCGGTATCGGCAGCTTTATCTTCATCGGAATCAAAAGTTAAAACTTCTATATCGTCGTCAGTATCTATTCCAAAATCGTATTCGCCTGCATTGTCAGTTTTATTAGTCTTGATATCGCTATCATCCGAAATATCATGAAAAGCAACGTCGTCAAACGGAGAAAGCTCTTCTACCGAGGCAGCAGCACTTTCACTTGAGATTTTTTCGTTATCACGACGTTTCGCTTCACTAGACGTTGAAAAAAAGTCAAAATCGCCTGTTTTTTTTGTTTCAGGAGTTTTTTTTATCCAAACACCGTAGCGATCCAAATGTTTACCGGAATGAGTTTCAATAAATTCGTCTACCATTATTTCCCTCGCTCAAGATTATTATCTCAAAGTTCACCAACCGAAAAGCTTTCAAACGCATAGACATTCTACGTAATGATTGCACCGACAGCTCCCCGATTATATAACATATCGGAAAAAAAATAAAGCCCATTAAAATAATTTATTTTCATAAAGTTAGAATTGTTGACATACAGGATAAGTAGACGTAATTTTGTAAAGTTGGATAAAATAGTGGCTTGAATAAAATTCAATGTTGACACTGTCGAAGTTTTTTTGTATACTTCGGGACAACTGGAGATTTAAAAACAATGAAAAAATTTTTTATTACTTTGATGATTTGTTTTTGTTTTGTGGGTTCAGTTTTTGCAATCGATGCAGCAACTGCACAAAAAGAACTTAATAAACTTATACTTGATGATGACGCTAGGTACATTGAAATCAAAAGCACTGACAGTACAGTATACGTTAACATAAAGGCGGTTGCAGCTGTGGGAATTGATGGTACAACCTTTTTCCTTAAAGAAGCTATTGGTGGTAATAACGTCGACGTTAGTATTCCTTTAGCAGATATTATTTGGATATCATATTCAAAGGATATCCTTACCATTAAGTTTAAATAGTAGTAAACCGCCCGCTGGCTAAAAACAGTCATGCTGCTTTCAGAAATTAAAATTCCGATTTCAAGGCTTTCTGGTGCAGGCGAAAAAACCTGTGCGTGTCTTGCTAAGTTGCAGGTGCTGACAGTCGGTGATTTGCTTTCGTTTTGGCCGCGGGCTTGGGAAGACCGCAGCATTGAAAATACCTTGAGCGATTTTAACACAAAACATAAAATCGGCGTAGAGCTTGAAATCGCTGGCTTTGATTGGTTTGGCTTCGGTGCAATGAAGACGCTAAAAATCATGGCCCGCGACAAGTCTGGGCAAATAGCAGAATTAGTTTGCTTTAACCGCACGTTTTTAAAAGACCAATTTCCTATTGGTAGTCGCGTTTTTGTTTACGGGCACTTTGAAGTAAAGTACAACCGATTGCAATCGAGTACCTTTGAAATAGACGCTGCAGAAAACGCCGAAAAAATAATTTTGCCAGTTTATCGGCTAACCGAAGGACTAACTCAAAAAAAAATTCGGCTTTTGGTTTCGCAAGCCTTGAAAAAATATGCACACGGAATAACTGATTCGCTTCCGCAGCATGTTATGGAGACACATAATATTCTGCCGAAAAAACAAACCCTTTTTACGATGCATCAACCGAAAACGCTCGATGAAGTCGCAGTTGCAACCCATGCAATTATCTTTGAAGAATTTTTTTTGTATCAATATGCACTTGGTTTAAGGTCGATTGCAAAGCGTGGCAGACTTCCGAATGAGATTTCAGCGAAGTCAGCATGCGAAATACCGAAAGAAAATCTCGGCGTTAGTGCTTCAGAACGCTTTGTATCATCTCTTTGCAAACTGCAAGCATTATTGGTCGAGCGTCTTCCGTTTCAGTTAACCGATGACCAAATGAAAAGTATCTATACTTGCAATGAAGATCTAAAAAACGGCAACACTATTTCGACTTTAATTCAAGGCGACGTAGGCTCAGGTAAAACTATTGTTGCGTTTTTTGTAGCTTTAGCTATCATCGAAGCAGGTGGTCAAGCCGCTTTTCTTGCACCGACAGAATTACTTGCAAAGCAACATGCGGAAAACGCTGCAAAGCTATTGGAGCCTTTGGGAGTGCGACTTGCATTTTTAACTGGAAACCTAAAAGCAAAAGGCAGGGCACCACTCTTGGCTGCACTAAAAAGCGGCGAGCTTGATTTGGTCGTCGGAACTCACGCTCTTTTTTCAAACGATGTCCGCTATAAAAATTTAACTCTCGCAATTATCGATGAGCAGCATAGATTCGGAGTTTTGCAACGGCAAGCAATTATTCAAAAAGGAACAGAAAGCTCACCCGAAAAAAAAGCACCTCACGTAATTATGATGAGTGCAACGCCAATTCCACGCTCGCTCACGCTTTCGATTTTCGGCGATATGGATATTTCGCTGATTAAAACAAAGCCAGTCGGACGAAAACCTGTTATAACGTACGTTTCAAAACAAACAAACCGAAATAAAATTTACAGCTTTGTGCAAAAGGAAATTGAAGCGGGGCATCAAGCCTATGTTGTCGCTCCGCTAATCGACGAAGGCGAATCTGAGCTACGCTCTGCAACAGAAATCTTTAATCACTTGCAAAAAATATTTCCGCATCTTAAAATGGCACTGTTACACTCAAAAGTTGAAACGGAAAACCAAGAAAAAATTATGCTCGACTTTAAAAATGGCAAATTTTCAATCTTAATTGCAACGAGCATCATCGAAGTTGGCGTTGACGTGCCGAATGCAACGTGCATCGTAATTGAGCAAGCGGAGCGGTTCGGACTTGCTGCGTTACACCAGTTACGCGGACGTGTCGGACGTGGAAGCGAACAAGCATATTGCTTTTTAGTATACGGCAAAGATAACTACCAAGAACTCACGGAGCAAGGTGTAGAGCGTTTGCGAATTTTGCGGGACAGCAACGACGGTTTTGAAATCGCAGAAAAAGATTTGGAGCTTCGAGGCCCAGGCGATATTTTAGGCATTGCTCAATCAGGATACGATTTAGGTTTTCAGCTCGCCGACCCTCAACGCGATTTTGCGGTATTGCAAGAAGCAATGGAAGCAGCATTTTCGTTTATCAAACAAGGCGGTTAGCCTAAAACTGGGCCGATACATTCACCGAATGTGCAACCGATGTGGCAAATTAAAATCCGCAAGCGGATTTTAATTTGCCTATCCTGTTTCAAAGCAAAAAAGGAAAGCTCTTTTCCCGATCCTGTTATCCAGTGGCAAAACAAAACTTTCAAAGTTTTGTTTTGCCACCGTGTCAAGCTTGACAGCTTAAACCACTCTTTACTTTAATATACCAAGCTCTTTTCCTGTTTTTTCAAAAATCTTTACAGCTCGGTCGAGCATATCAGTTGTGTGGGCGGCACTAACCATACAGCGTACGCGTCCAGTTCCTTTCGGTACAGTCGGGAAAACAATCGGACCGGTAAATAAACCGTTTTCAAAAAGCTTTTTCGAAAATTCCAGTGTTTTTCCTTCGTTACCGATAATCACTGGCGTAATCGGAGTTTCACTGTGTCCAGTGTTAAAGCCCAGCTTGTTGAGTTTTTCTTTGAAGTATTTTGCGTTTGACCAAAGGCGGTCAGTGTATTCAGTGGATTCTGAAAGCATCTTGATAGCTTCGATACAGGCACCTGCATCTCCTGGCGTCATTCCAGTCGAAAAGAGGAACGGACGAGCTCTGTTTCGCAGCCAGTCAATTGTAACCTGCTTTCCAGCAACATAGCCACCGATAACGCCAATAGCTTTTGAAAGCGTTCCCATAGCAAAGTCAACACGTCCGTGCAGATGGAAGTGGTCAACGCTTCCTCGTCCGCTTTCACCCAAAACGCCGCTTGAATGGGCATCGTCCACATAAGTTAAGCAGTTGTGCTTTTCGGCAAGTTCTACAATGCCAGGCAAGTTCGCAATGTCGCCGTCCATCGAAAACACACCATCGGTTATGATGAGTACGTTTTTGTATTGACTGCGTTTTTCCGTAAGTACCTTATCCAAGTCTGTCATATCCGAGTGCTTAAAAATTGCACGGTCAGCTTTTGAAAGGCGTGTGCCGTCGATAATAGAAGCATGGTTTAATTCATCGGAAATGATTAAGTCGCCTTTATCTGTTACTGCCTGAATAACACCAGCATTACAGTTAAAACCCGACTGAAACACGATAACGGCTTCTTCGCGTTTGAATTTTGCCAAAGCAGCTTCCAAATCGTTGTGAATTTTCATATTTCCGACGATTGGGCGAACAGCACCTGCACCAACGCCATATTGCTCAATCGCAGCAATTGCCGCTTTTTTTAAGCGAGGGTGATTTGCAAACCCCAAATAATTGTTCGCCGAAAGGTTAATTACTTTCTTTCCGTCGATGACACACTCAGGCTCATTTGGCCCGTCAAGTGTTACTAAAGTCTTGTACAAACCGTCGTCTTTCAACGCTTGAACCTTTTCCTTCAAATAATCCATATCATGAATTGACATAAAGTCCTCCGTGCCGTGTATTTTACTCCGATTTGCAAAAACTATCAAGCGAATTTGACGTTTTTTTTAAATTTTTTGTGTTTCAAAGCCATTTTCCGTTAAATTTTTGCAAAGAGGCTGATAGTTATTCAATGGAGCAAAACCTCCTGAAAACAAGCATAACAAGCATTATCGGAATCAGTTTTAAGCTTTTGGTGAACGGGGATAAACTTTAAAAGCGTAAAACATCGCATGCCGTGCATTTAGGAAATTCCGCATTGCTTTGGAAGATAGGCATGCGTCTAAGCCTATTATTCTATTTAGCGTTTTCAACAAAAAAGCCACTTGTTAAAAAATAATAAATTTCATAAAATGCGAATTATCTTCGGTCGTGGTGAAAGAGAGAAAATATGTTACTCACAGTTGACATTGGAAACAGCAATATAGTTTTGGCGTTTTTTGAAAGTGCTGATGAGCCTGCAGTGGCAATGAAGCATACGGTAACCGAGGCAACGCAGGATGCAAAGGTGTATGCAAAAATCTTTACCGAGCTTTTTGCTGCCGCAAAAATTGAGTTTTCGGCAATCGAGAAGGTTTTAGTTTCTTCGGTTGTTCCAGCTTTAACCGCCGAAATAAAAGCAGTAATTCAGGATTTGGTTGATGCACCGATTGCTGAGTTTAATTCAAAGCATTATGGGAAGCTACCTGTGAGCATTCCTGAATCAGCTCGAAACGAAATAGGTGCTGACATTTTGGCAAACGCGGTTTTGGCTTTTTACCGCTACAAAAAAGCCTGTATCATTGTCGATTTCGGAACAGCCTTGACCTTTACAGCCGTTGACGGCAAGGGAAATATCCGCGGTGTCGCGATTGCACCAGGATTGCAAACTGCTTGTAAATCGCTTTTTTCAAACACTGCACAGTTGCCGACAGTGTTTTTGGTTGAGCCTGAGTCGGCTTTGGGACTCGATACGGTTACGGCAATTCAAAGCGGAATTGTCCTCGGGTACAAAGGTCTTGTTACGTCTCTTTTGCAGCGTATGCAGGCGGAAGTCGATGAGCCTTGCACACGCATCGCAACAGGTGGCTTATCATCTGTGTTCAAAAACGCGGGCGATATTTTCGACACAATAGATATAGGCTTTACGACACAGGGATTAGCTGTCATTTTGGAAAAGTTTATTTAGGGCATTGGCAGATGAGTACTACGCTTTTTATTGTTTGCCCTCTCTTTTTTCTTGCAGGCTTTATCGACTCGATTGCAGGAGGCGGCGGATTGATTTCGATTCCAGCATACTTTTTTGCAGGGCTTCCAACGCACAATGCACTTGGTACAAATAAATTTTCAGCTGCCTGCGGAACAACATTTGCTGCACTGACATTTTCGCGAAACAAAGCTCTTTGCTGGAATATTGCCGCTGTCTCTGCCCTCGCCTCATTCGGAGCTTCTTTTTTGGGCGCGAAACTTGCCCTGCACCTCAATGAACAAATTCTCAAAATCATCATTCTCGCCGTCATTCCTTTAGTTGCTTTGATGGTGCTTTTCAAAAAAGATTTTGGCAAAAAAGCGGCAGCTGACGCGAGTTTTTCTGGTTCAAAAAAATATAGGCTCGCGTGTCTTATAGGTATAATCATAGGCTTTTACGACGGCTTAATCGGGCCAGGAACTGGAACCTTTGCAATTATCGCCTACTCTGCTTTGATGAAGTACGATTTAGTTACCGCGTCGGGCAATGCCAAGGTGTTAAATCTTGCATCAAATTATGCTTCGATGGCGACGTATTTTTTTCACGGAAAAATCATCTTTGCGATAGGTATTCCGGCAGCCCTCTGCGGCATTGCAGGGAATTGGCTAGGCTCATCACTCGCGATAAAAAAAGGCAACCGTTTTATCAAGACGATTATGATTGTAGTCCTTGTGTTATTGATTGTAAAAACGCTGTTGGATG
>CALAEM010000053.1 GCA_937890985.1 uncultured Treponema sp.
AGGCAACAATGCAGCAATTTCTTCAGGTAAAAGCCCGCCGAGGCAGTTTTTATTTTCATCGCTTCGTGATACCGAAGTCATGTTCGCTCTCTCAATCTTTTGTTGCACGGCGGCTAACGCGAATTACGCAAGCTGGCATATAAATCCGAAATATGTGGGTTGCGAATTCCGAACTTACGAAAGTTGTCCAAAACTTCCAAAGCTTTGTCCCTGTCACCAATATTGCGATAACAGTCAGCCAACTCCAAGTAAATGCGGTAATTTTTTCTGTCTTGCTGCAAAAGCGACGTGAGACTGGTAATTGCCTCGGAGTACAAGCCCTTTTCTTTTTTCAAAATAGCAAGTCCCAGCATCGCATAGCTATCATAGGCAATATCCAGAGCCTTTATGTACGTACGCTCCGCCTCATCAAAATCACCGACGTTTCGATACGCATCGCCCAATCGAGTTAAAATCACCTTGTTATCGGCATCCATTGCCAAAATTTTTTTCCAATAATTTATCGATAAATCATGCCGTCCCAAACCGCGGTAGCAGTCCGCAATTCCAAACAATGCATAAAAATTTTTAGGTTCTTTATCTGTTGCCGAAAGAAAAAACGGCAAGGCTTTTTCAAAATTTTTTAGCTTGCGATAACAATTCCCGATAGACGTTAAAATGCGAATATCAGCCCCATTTACCGAAAGGGTCAAAACTCGCTGCCAATATCCCAAGGCTTCACGGTATTTTTTAAAATCATAATACAAATGTCCCAACCCAATCAACGCATAAGTGTTGTCGGCACTCAAGTCAAGCACCCTTTGATAGATTTGCTTGGACTCATCAAAGCACGAGACTTTGCGGTATGCATCGGCTACCCTTGTCAAAACAGCAATATTCGTGTCGTCGAGCTGCAAATATCGCTCCCATATTGCGATTGCCTTTTTGTACCGATGCAAGCTTTTATAGCAATCAGCAAGCCCGAAAAGCACGTAATTATTATCTGGGTGATACTTCAAACACTCTTCATAGTACGACAATGCTTTTTCGATTTTTTTTTCTTTTCGGGCGGCATCGCCCAAGCCCACCAGTGCATAATTATTGTGAGCGTCCATATCCAAAATACGCAAAAACTCAAGGCTGGCATTCTTTGTATCATTTTCCTTTAAAAATGCATATCCTTGCTTTGAGATTTCCGAAATTGTGTCTAAAAGACGTTCGCTATCTGTTTTTTCGCTTTCCGCCTTATTCGTATGCGGAAAATCGAGCATTATATTCAATTCTGGTAAATCAAACTCTACAATATCTTCGGGCTGTTCATTATTTTTTACTGTCATCAATTCTCTCCCTCCATCATCATCTGCAATAATCGGGCAATATCTTTCACAATTACGTCAACATTATTCCGATTGTGAGCCAGCTGATAATATCGCAATGCTGTCAGTTTTTCATTCTTTTGATAGAAAAAATCACCAACCCGCGTCAAACCGTCAGAATAACCAGTTGTGGTAAAAATCTTTGCAGCCATTTCAATCTTTCCCGCAGTAAAAAGCTCATTTCCCTTGCGATTAAGAACGCTCTTTTGTTCGGAAGAAAGCTCCGCAACCGTCGTTTTTAGAAAAAAATTACTATCCATACACCGCGTAACCCGTATTCTCACAGTCGATGTGCCGAAATAATCAACAGTATTGAATTAGAGCAGAGCCGACCATCGTTAATAAGATCGGCTCAAAAAAGATAAATTCGCTATTTCGTGACCACCGTCGAAATTCGTTCAAGAACCTTCTTTCGATCAAGCGGTTTTACAATGTAATTTTTTGCTCCAAGCAATAAAGCTTTTTTTACAAGCTCTTCTTTACCCAAAGCACTAATCATTACCACCTTTGCGTTTTTATCAAACTCAACAATTTTGCCGAGTGCGGTTAATCCGTCCATCTTTGGCATAGTGATATCCATGGTTACCAAGTCGAGATTCGGACAAAGCTCTTTGTACTTTTCAATTGCTTCAAGTCCATCGAGAGCTGTTGCAACCACTTCGTAGCCTTCACTCGTCAAAATTTGATTCAACTGTTTGGTAACAAAAATTGAATCATCAACCACCAAAATCTTATACGGAGTTCCATCCGGTTTCAAACCGGTAGGAGCCTTGTCATTTATGCTGGGAAAATCTTGTTTTGAAATCATACCCATCTCCTCTTAATTTGCTCTGTCACGGATAGCGACATTAATTTCAATTCTACCTTGCGGTACTTCCATCGGAACAATCAACGCTTCCATATCGTTGTTGGATATTTCCATGTTCTGCCCCGTGAAAAGTGCCGGCGGTGTCAGGTCAAACCTAAAGCCTAAATCTTGCAACTTTGTTACAGCCTGAGCCGTAATCAAGTTTGCAAGCTCGGTAATTGTTGCTCGAACCAACTCATCAAACTGTGTCAACTCTTCCGAGTTCATCGCAGACGCAATTTTCAAAGCTGTTTCCTGATTCATGTCAAAAAGAACACGTCCTTCAACATCACCTGCCAAACCAACCATCGCAGCCACGCCCATAACTGGCATACAATTCGACTTTAAATACAAGTCGCCGCGCTTAATTTCACCCCCCAAAACCTGCGATAAAATATTATACGCAGCTTCGGTAAACGGATTAATATACTCTACTCGCATGCATTACTCCTTCTCTCTTTAAGCATACTAAACTAAAATCTCTATTTCGTCATTGCTAAAATTCTCGGCATAAATTTTCGCAACTTTCATTTATTCTTTCGTGAAGAATACCACATCTGAGTCGGCAAACCTTGCCCAACCGCTTTGCTTCGGCATAGTTTCATTTCGTCCCAACAAAACAATGCCAGTTTGTTTTAAGCTCTCGTTAAACTCAGAAATCAAGTGATTTTGCATATCGACAGGCACAAACGAAAGCACATCCCGTGCCAAAATAATATCGACATCAGGAACCACGTTCTGGTTTGAGCAATCGTGATACTCAAACAGTATCATATCTTTTATTTCCTGCGAGAACGTATAACTGCCGTCAACGCCTTTCACCAAATATGGTTTATAAATCGAATTGGCATGCTCTTCTGGAAATTTCAGCATCGACGCGGTCGAAATCATCAACAAGTCGCTGTCATTAGCAAAAATACGTATTCTAGCATTCGGATATTTAAGCTTCAAAACAACAGCAAAGCTATAAGTTTCATAACCAGAGCCACAACCCACGTTCCAAACATTTATCACAGACGAGTTATTCTCAGGAAGTGCCTTATAAAACGCATTCATGTACTCTTCGCTCCAAAATGCTCCAGTAAATGGGGATATAAAGTCCGCTAAAAACTCATTCGCATCATTTTCATTTTGAAGCTGCAAATTTCCTGCTGGTCGCAAATCCTGCCAAATCTCATAACGCTGCTTTAGCCAATCCTCGTTCACAGCACTGGCATAAAACTTTTTCATCACCTTCAAGGTGTCGCCAATAAAACTCAAGTCCAAACTTTCGTTCGCACGTTTCATCAAGCCAGTTTCACGCCCAGCAGGTTTATTTTGTTCATCATAAGCACTTGCCTGAACTTTCGCAGGAGAATCTGTAGTTTTAGTCGTGCTTCGATTCGAGAAAATTCTATCTACATCAAGCAAAATATACAGTCTACCAGCACTTTCAACGACACCTTGGATATACTTGATATTGATGTCGCCAAAAATCGGGTGCGGCGGTTTTATCGTATTCTTTGAAACTCCAATAACCTTATCGATTTTATCAACAACAACCCCGAAACGCTGGTCGTTCACGATAATAATAATCATATTTTCGATATGGTCTTTTGCCCGTACAGAAACAGGAATGTTAAAGAAAATTCGCAAGTCAATCACTGGAATGATTTCACCACGAAGATTATAAACCCCCAACAAAAACGGAGCCGTATTCGGTACAAACGTAAAATTCCCCGCCTTTGCAATTTCTTTCACTTTTAATATATCGATAGCGTAATCTTTTCCAGCAAGCGAAAAAGTAACCATCTTAAAGTCAATCACCGTAAGCTGCTCACCGATAAACTCAATCGAACCAGCTTCAATTTTTTGATTTAATGCAACTACATCAGACATACTGCACTCTCCCTACTACCAAACCGAAGCATCTCTACGCTGGCGGGCATTGATTTCCTGCCTCATACCCAAATCCAAAAGCTGTGCAACATCGATAATCAAAGAAACCGAACCGTCGCCCAAAATCGAAGCGCCAGCAATTCCTGGTGAATTGGTAAACTGGTCGGTGAGCGGTTTAATAACCACATCTTCCTCACCAATCAAACTGTCAACCATAAGTCCGACTTTCTTTTCTTCCGAGCCGACAATAACAATATAGTTACTGTCTTCGTCTCGAGTTTCTTGGATTGAGCCGATACCGAAAAGACGACTTAGCCGCAACAAGCTGATAACTTCTTCACGGCAGTTAAAAACCTCGTAGTTATCAATCGTGTTAATCTTCAAATCGGAAACTCGTACACTTTCGACAACCGAAGGAATCGGAATCGAGTAAATTTCGTTTCCGACACGAATCAGCAAGCCCGAAATAATCGCCAAAGTCAATGGGAGCTTAATAGTAAACCGCGTCCCAAAGCCTCGCTCACTCTCAACAACTACTGAGCCGTTTAAGTTTTCGATATGCGTTCGCACTACATCGAGTCCGACACCTCGACCAGAAACATTTGTGATTTTTTTGCTCGTTGAAAATCCAGGCTCAAAAATAAGTTGATATGCTTCCAAGTCGGTTAAATTTTTATCTGGATGGATAATACCTCGCTCAATCGCCTTTCGTTTAATCGCTTCAACGTCGATACCACTACCATCATCTGTTATTTCGATGATAATCATATTGCCTTCGTTGCTAGCTTTCAAAAGAAGTGAGCCTTCTTCAGGTTTTCCCTGCTTCTTTCGGATATCCGGAGTTTCGATGCCGTGGTCAATCGAGTTACGCACACAGTGCATAAT
The DNA here is from genome assembly GCA_937890985.1 of uncultured Treponema sp. GTDB lineage: Bacteria > Spirochaetota > Spirochaetia > Treponematales > Treponemataceae > Treponema_B. The sequence continues at coordinate 4,966 of CALAEM010000053.1, forward strand.
CGGGTCAAGCAAATCCTCAACTACAGATTTATCCAACTCTGTATCTTCACCTTCAATGACAAGCTGCACTTTCTTGTTTAAGTCTTTGCACAAATCTCGCACAACACGCGGGAAGCGGTTGAAAATCTGACTGATAGGCACCATTCGGATTTTCATTACGCCCTTTTGTAATTCATCGGTGATATGCTCCAAATTCTGCGAAGAAGATTTTAATTTACCGATAGCTTGCTTGAAACTCGAATCAACGGCAGAAAACACATCAAACATTCCGACATAATTGTCGCTGAGTTCTTTTTTAATGACATTAATATCTGCCCCGTTTTGAATTTGCTCCAAATATGTCGGCATTTTTTCAATCAAGCGACGTAGTTTTTCTTTATAAAGAGATGTTTGCGACTGAAAGCCACCATACAAGTCGTTAAATTCAAGAGTATTTTGGTTCAATGAAGCTTTTGTGATAACCGCTTCGCTAACCAAGTTTAGCAAGTTATCAATGCGCTTTGAGTCAACACGCAAAATAGACGAAGTTTGGTGCGACGCGGAGTGCGTACCAGCTTTCGCAGCAGCAACTGCACTTTCGGACTTTGCCTCGGCTGATTCAGGCTCAGAACTTGCAGCCTTCACAGTTTCAGTAGCTTCAGCACTCGGAGCCGAAACAACTTTAGCCCCTGCAACTTTCGGTTTTGCCACAGGTGCAGGCTTAGATGGAGCACCGCCTGCGTCAGCCGTGATATCCACAGCTTCAATCGTTACACCAAGCGTTACATCCGGAATATTGGCAACTTCATTGACTTTTTCTAGCGGCAAGCTAGTTGAAACAATGTATACAACTTCAGGATGAAAAATATCCGCGTAAAGCTCATCAAAATCAGGTATGGTTTTCAAAACCGTTGCACATTGTTTCAATGCAGCGTAAACTTGTATACCACCGACAGTGTTCATCTGATTACTTTCATCAAACTTCACCGTTGCTTGGTAAACGGTATCGCCCCGCGGTATAACCTCAGCTAACTCCAAAAGCTCATATTCACTGAGAAAGCTACTTGCGTTTACCGTTGCCGCAGGTTTTTGCGGCTTAGGCTGCACAGGCTTTGCAGCTGCGGGAGCTTTCGGTTGAGCCGATTTTGTAGAAACATGAGAGCGAAGTTCGTTAACAATGGAAGAAACATCAGCTTCGTAAACCGAGCCGTCCTTTCTAGCTTGCAACATAGCTTTTACCACATCAATTGCTGAAAGCAATAAATCAACGATATGCTCGGTAACGCGAGCTTTACCGCTCCGAATTTCATCCAACAAGTCCTCGATTGCATGCGTAAAAGTCGAAATTTCAGTCATTTCAACCGTTGCCGAACCGCCTTTCAAAGTATGTGCCGCACGAAAAATCTCATCAATAGCATCTTTATTGGTTGGGTCTTGCTCAATCACAAGCACATTGCTTTCCAGCATTTCGACCTGTTGATCAGCTTCGGAAAAAAAGTCTTTCAAAAGCTCTTCATTATTTATGTCAAGATAGTCGCTCATAAGCTAATTATATAACGTGAATAAAAAAAGTTCAAGCCCTTAAACAATAAAAAGCCGATTTTTTACTTATTTTTCGAATAAATTTAGTTTTATTGTAATTTTACAAACTAAATAACCTCTAAAATTTGTCAGCAAAACGATGTTTTCGTGAGAAGTCTGTTTTTGTGAAATTTATTCGCTTGATGGATATTATTCGGAAAGTTTAAAATAACCGCGTTTAAGCTTTTTCATAAGGCTCGTTCAATTTAGGTTTGACCAATTGGATTTTAAGCCGACGATAAAACTTTCGAGGCGTTCAACGCAGATAAGCATTCGGTGAACGACGACAACTAGGCATTTTAGTTAGCTTGATTTTTTGTGCAAAAGAGAGTTTAGTTTTGCACGTTGTTTGCATAATGTGCGAAGTTTTGTTTCAAAACTGAAAGTAAATATTCTTTGTCGCGGAATGCTTCAGGCTTTTGCCTATCGCGGGTGCAAATCGGTAAAAGTGTTTCTAAAAGCGTTGATAAAGCTTTGCCGTTTATTGCGGATTGCTTTTTCGAAATAATTTTAAGGATTTTAGGATATTCGGTTTTTTCTGTCGTTTCATCTTCGGAGACTAAAATTTCTGAAATCCTTTCGCCTGGACGTATTCCGATGATTTTTATCTTGATGTCAACTTCAGGATCGTATCCCATATAGCGGATTAGCTGCTGTGCCGTTTCATAAATTTTGACTGGTTTGCCCATTTCCAAAAGATAAGGCGTTGCATTTTCACCGACGCCAGCTGTTTGCAAAATGAGCGAACAAGCTTCGGGAATTGTCATAAAGTAGCGCTCCATTCGTTTGTCGGTAACTGTAACAGGCCCGCCGTTTTGTATTTGCTCGACAAACAGTGGAAAGATTGAGCCTCGCGAACCAAGCACGTTACCGAAACGAACAAACATATATGAGGCATCGCAATGAGCGTCTTTTACGCGAGAGGCGGCTTCCAGCACAAGCTTTTCAGAAAGAAACTTTGAAATGCCATAAACGGAAATCGGGTCAACCGCTTTGTCGGTTGAAATCAGCACGAAGCGTTTGACGTTATGAGTCAAACACGCATCGAGGAGGTTTTTTGTGCCGAGAACGTTATTGTGAATCACGGCGACAGGGTTTTCCTCCATCAGAGGCACGTGCTTATAAGCTGCGGCGTGAAACACAACGTCGCAGTTCAGCTTCCCAAGAATATAATCCATATAATCGCGGTCTTTCAAATCGCCAATAACTGGAACGACAATCGCTTTTTCGCCAACGCCACCTTCCTGCAAAAGGTTGAGCTCCTTGCAAATTTGATAAATCGAGTTTTCGCCGTGGCCGAATAAATAAACACGCTCTGCACCTGCGGACAAAAGCTGACGTGAAAGCTCGCTGCCGATTGAGCCGCCCGCACCAGTGATTAGCACGCGTTTCCCTCGAAGATAAGAAAGCGTTTGCGTCAGCTTAATCGTAACAGGTGTTCGCCCCAGCAAGTCCTCAGGGTTGATGTCGCGGGCTTGCACCAAGTGAGCTGTGCCGTCAATTACTTGCGACAAGGTTGGCAATATTTTTATCTTTGTAAAGCCACTTTGTTTTAAGCTTACGTAAATTTCCTGCAATCTTTCAATTCTAATTGACGGAATTGCAATCAAGGCTTCGGCTGTTTTTTCGGCACGGAAAACTTTTGTTACTTCGCTTATCGGGCCGAGAATCGGAATGCCTTTTATGCTCGTCCCGATTTTTTTTGCATCATCATCAAAAAATGCAGCGACAGTACCGAATACTTTTTTTCGCGTAATTTGCTCCGCAAGATTAGTTCCAGCAAGCCCCGCCCCAATAATATAAATCTTAGTTTCTTCTCTCATAAGCCCACGCCCCTGAGTAGGGTATACCCAAAAAACTGTATTTTGTCAAGTCAATATTTTATGCTGGAAAAATGCAGTGTAACACCTAAGCTACGACACAGGCAACCTTCGGTTGCCATCATTTGCCAATCGCTGACACGGATGTCAGCGGTAAAAAGCCCTGCCGACGTTTTTGCTCCGCAAAAACTCGAAGT
>CALAEM010000054.1 GCA_937890985.1 uncultured Treponema sp.
TTTCGAGTTTTTCAAAAATTACATTTTTGAAAAACGTCGCCAATTTTTGAACCGCCGTCCTTGGCGGAAAAGGATTGCGTCCAAGGATGGACGCGGTATAAAAGCCCCACGATGTTTGCGTGAGCAAACTCGAAGTTCAAGAATGTACACGGAGGTACATTCTTGAACAGCCCGTGGATAAGCTTTTCCGTTTACAGGCAACAGTCTATACTGAAAGTAGTTTTTAACTGGGCAAGTTTATATTGGCTGAGCCTTCCACGGAAAGAACTTCGCCGACAAAAACAATGTGTGGCTGCCAACCGCCTTGAAAGTCTGGATAGGCGGCAGGCATCGACGCATAGTATTCTTTGATTTCAGGTGCAAGGTCGTCTTTTGCAAATTGGTGCTGATACAATTTTTTGCAAAGGAATGTTAAGTTCGCTTCTTTGTAGGTTACGCATTCGCCGATGGCTACAGGTGTTAATCCAGCAATCGCTGCCTTGTCTCCGTCTCTGCCAGAATGAGAACCCATATAGGCAAGTGCTTTACGATACTTTTCAGGATAAAAACTCACCGTAAAAGTTTCGCAGCTTTGAAGGAACTCACTTGTGTAACGGGCAGGATGAATATAAACGGTAACAGTCGGAATGCTTTTTCTTTTTCCTGCGTGTCCCCACATATTTCCAAAACTGCCCCACCCTATTGTGCAACTATTAAAATGAGCCATTCCGCCTGCCGTAACGAGTGCCCACTGTTTTTCAAACACATCAAAAACGTTATACTCACAAGCATTTTCGGTTTTGTCATCTTTATCTTTCATTTTGTATCCTTGCCATAGCGTAACGGCGTTTTATTTTTCAGTGGCTTGATAAAATTTATCAATCAAAGCTTTGTGTTATTTTAAACTTTGCACCGAAAACTGTAAATCCTTTTCGCAAGTTTTATTTCGTGTGACGGTGCATATCACAAAAGGTCGTACCGCCTCAAAATGCGGATAATCACAACGCTGATTATTATCACAAAAAGCATCAAATACACAAATGCGTATTTTTGGTCGGCAAACGGCAAATCAACATTCATTCCCCAAAGCCCACCGATAATCGTGGGAATTGTCATCACGATAGTAATCGAAGTCAGCACTTTCATAATTGTATTTAGATTATAATTCACGAGGTTTGTAAATAAATCCGAAAGTTTATCGATGAGCATTGTTGACTTTTCAATCATAATTTCCGCTTGTTTATTTTCAACCAAAAGGTCATGTAGCAATTCATCTTTTGTATTTGAGTGCAAAAGATTTTCCAAATCAAAAATACTTTTTAGCACAGGCTTATTTTCTTTGATAGCAATCTTAAAATTAATTAGCGACTTTTGAATGTCAATCATTTCATACAAAGAATCTGACTTGGAAGATTTACGAATAGTGTTATCGATGCATTCGATTTGTTTATTGAGTAAAGCAATGCTTGCGATAAACTCCTTTGAAATACGCCACGCCAATTCAATAACAAAGTTTTCAATTTCTTCCTTGTGCGACATTTTTGAAAAGCCAGCAGATTTGATATTTTCAAAAATCAGCGAATCCTGCTGCCTAATCGTAATTACAACATCAGATACAACAATTACTGAAACAACCCGCGTTGCATAAGCAAGCTCAGCTTTTTTCACTGGATAGCTTATCACAAATAAGTCTGGTTTATCATCATCAAGCCCTTCAACACGCGGAACTTCGTAAACATCTCCGACATCATATAAATAATCTTTCGGCAACGAATACTCATTCAAAATATATTGCAATTCGGTGTCAGTCGGCTGGACTACATCTATCCACGCCATATCATTTTTGTCAGTTGTCTCAATCACTTTACCATCGTCGATAAGGTAACCTGCAATCATTTTATTTTTCTCCATAGCTTTTGCATTGTTTCATTTGCTGCGAAAACCTCACGTTAAGTTTTTTACCCACTCGCCTTTTTTTAATTCAAAATGCGTCATTAAAGGCTTTATCAACGACGCGAGTTTTATCACAGCATACAAAGCAACAGGCCCTAGCGTCGTAAAACGAGAAAGCAAAAACGCCGAAGGTAAAAACACAAACACGTTGATTAAAGTTTCAATACGCGACATTGTCTTGGACTCGCCGCCTGCAAGCAATATAAAATACTGTGCTGTCGTTAAGTTCCATGCGGGCATATATAAAGCAACCATCACGAGTAAACTCATCGCGACGCCTTGTGCCGCAGGCGAAAGTTTTCCGAAAATTAGCGGCACCAAAATAAAACCAGTCCCCGCCTCGATGATACCAACCACAGCTCCAACCATCAGGGAAAGGCTTTTAAACCAAACAGCTTTTTCACGGGCTTCATCAGTTTTGTTCTGTCCGAGTAAACCACCGAGAATCACCGTGATTGCTGTTCCCAAGCCGGCTTGCGTCAAAAAAAATAAATCACTGATAGTCCAGCCAGCAGACATACCCGACACAACTTCCGAGCCGCCCAAGCCGTTATACACCGCATTGATAATAGTTTCGGTAAACGCCCAAATTAAATCGGACATTAAAAGCCACGACGAGCGTTTGATAATTTCCTTGAAAATTACAAAATCGATTTTCCAAAGATTGCAAAGCGACACATAAAAATCTTTTTTTCTTGCGACAACAAAAAAGAGCACCATTTCAACGACACGTGCAATCAGCGTCGCGTATGCCGCTCCTTCGACTTCGAGCCGCGGCATTCCAAGATTTCCATAAATTAAAGCGTAATTTCCGAGTGCATTAACCAAAGCTGCAACAAGCGTAATAACAAAAGGCAAACGCGGCGAACCAGTTTCACGAAGCGAAGTTGAAATTGCAATCGAAAGCGAAAAAGGAATAAAGCTCAGAAGAATTATTTGCAAGTACGATTTACTGCAAGCGACAATTTCTGTGGCATTTGTATTCGCACCAACCATCGCAAAAAGAAGCGGCTCTCTAAAAAAATAAATCACCGACATCGAAAGTACCGCAACCGCCAAAAGCAAAATAGCTTTGAAACGATACGCTTGCTGCATTCCGTTTTTTTGTTTTGCACCGCTGTACTGCGACAAAAAAATCCCGCCAGCTGTTGCCAACGATGAAGTTGCTACCTGCACCACAAAAAATACCTGATTCGCAATATTTACACCGCTCATTTTTATATCGCCAAGCCGTGCAACCATAAAGCTGTCGAGAATTGAAACCAACGTCGAAATAAATAGCTGACCCATCACTGGAACAGCTATGAAAAGAACGCTTTTATAAAAATCCAATGTCCCGAAATGTTTTTTACGCATAGAATTCCACTGTAGTTTTACATTATACTGGATTATGTGCCAAAAAAACAAGTGTGCCAATTGAGTAAAGAAACGCACTAACAACGCAAACTAACTAGCATCTACAGTAATGACTTGCAACACTAGTCTCAAATCCGAATAGCTCAATGTTTATTTTTCAGCCGTAAAAGTTTCCAGCGGAGATTATCGGCAAGGTGAAAGAGTTTATAAAGCACTGGTTTATATACTGCATCGTAAGTTCCAACGTATTCTACCAGTTGCGGATTATAACCTGACTTAAACTTATGGAAGCCATACCAAGAATCACTTGTATCAGGGTTCGGTCCAAGGCAGCCCCATAGGTCGAAAACGGTGCATCCTTGCTTTTTACCGTACTTGATAGCTTCCCACATAATCAAATTGTTAGGCATAACTTCACGATGATTGTTCGACGACGCACCATAAGGATAATAAAGCTTTCCGTTAAAGTTAAACAAAATCCACGCAGTAAGCACTTCGCCATTATACACAGCTTCAAAAACACGCATCCTCTCTTTCGGAAAGGTTTCAAAAAGCGTGTGAAAATAAGTCGCATTATGGTTAAAAAAACCTTGCCGTTTTGTTGTTTCTTCCATGAGTCGCACATAATCGTCAATACCTTCTTCCGTACTTTTGTCGATTATCGTTACGCCTTTTTTTTCGGCAAGTCGTAGATTGTATCGCGTTTTCGAGTGAAACGAAGCCAGTAGCTCATCTTCCGATCTATTTATATCCAGATGAAAATCATAATGCGTAAAAATCGATTTCCCGTGGATAATATTTTTCGAAAGCAATGATTTATCTTTTTGCAGCAAAAATTCGGAAGGGTTTTCCGCTTCATCATTTGTCAAAGGCTGCACTGGAGAAAAAAAGTCTGGCTCCAATTTGATAAAAATCGCTCGGTTTTTTTTCGCAAGCTGCCTGAGTGCTTCCGTTTCAACCGTATTTGTAAAAGCACACTTTGCAGCATACCCGACAGTCAGGTTCGTTTTTGGAACTCGCGAAAAAATTACCTGCAAGCCAGAAACCATTTTACCCTGCTCGTAAATACCGATACGCTCAGGTATCGCACCCATGCGTTGTTTAAACTCGCCCCAAGCCCAAGACTGAATCGGATGAGAAACGACACTATCAAATGTTTCTTTTTGTTCTTCCGTCAAAATAACTGCTTCCTGCATGTCGTCCCTTTTTGTCGTTAAATAAACTATTGAGTTCTTATGCGTTGTGTAAAAACGATTTTCACAACTGGCGATGAAAGTAAAGAAATGGGGAGACAAGGATTCGAACCTTGGAAGTGAGACACAACAGATTTACAGTCTGCCCCCGTTGACCGCTTGGGTATCTCCCCGTATGTGAAGCCAACTTAGGGATTCGAACCCTAGACCCCGAGATTACAAATCACGTGCTCTGG
>CALAEM010000055.1 GCA_937890985.1 uncultured Treponema sp.
GGTAATGGGCAACGTCCGTGTTGCCCATTACCTTGCGAGTTTTCACAAAAATGCGATTTTTGTGAAAACTCGTCATTGTTTTATCTGCCCGCCATCCTTGGCGGAAAAGGATTGCGTCCAAGGATGCGGTTCAAAAATTGGCGACGTTTTTCAAAAATGTTATTTTTGTGAAAACTCGTTATTGCTTTATCTGACCGCCATCCTTGGCGGAAAAGGATTGCGTCCAAGGATGGACGCGGTATAAAAGCTCACGATGTTTGTACGCTAACTGTGTATCTTGCACAGTTAGCGTACAAACTCGAGTTTAACAGCGTACAAGGACGTACGCTGTTAAACGGTTAACACATGATGGACAACTTAAAATCCTTTCAGGATTTTAAGTTGTCCCGTGGATAAGCTTTGCCGTTTACAAATGCTAGAGATGGAGGATTTACGCACGAATGTTAAAAAAACTTCCAGATTCGAGGGCTTTTTTGAGGTAGGGGATTTCCTGTGCAAGGGCATCCTGCTTTTGCATTTTTTTCTGTGCTTCTAAAATCAACTTTTCTATGTTTTCTTTGTGCGATTTTTCGACTTGTAATTCTTGAGTTTTTTCAGTCGATTTTTTTTGCATGATATTGTCGATTAAGCTGTCGAGAATTTGCAACTTACTGACGGAAACGCCACCTTCGTTCGATGGAACGCCCGACACATGTTCAAACTGTGCATAAATGTACTGACTTGGCGGAACAGGCAAAAAGGAGCGACTGCCTGCCGAAGCCTGCTGTGCTGCAACGTAAGAAAGCGTATTGACTTGTGTGTTTGTCGATAACATAAAACCCCCTGCTTAAATATACTTTTAGTTTCGGCAGTTTGGAAATGGGCTTGAGTTTTTTTTCACGAAACTCAATTTTCAAAAAGACTAAAGTTCCGATAAATAAAATATAAACGTGAGCTTGAAACGTATTTGGAATATTTTGATGAAGTTGAGTTTCTAAAAGAATGCGACGTGTAATATTACAATGTGTATGAAGGCTTAAAGTGTTTGTAATTGGATTTTTGTGTAGATTAAAAAACTTGCATGAAATGCACGAATGGGCAAAAGAGTAAACCATGCATTTGTTATTGGATGTTCGTTTTTCGGAAGACATGTGCAGCGTTTGTCGGTTTTTAGATAAAAATCTACAACAAGCCTTGAACATAGGACGGAAAGTAGCGTTAAATTTAGTCTCGCGATACAAACAAAAAAAATGCACCTAAATCTTCTTTGTCACACATTATGTTAAAGCTCTCATGTATATATCTTTTATCAAAAAAATATTACAAAATTGGTTCCCGTGCAAATTCTTGAACCGCAATGTGCGTATTCCTAAAATGCACTGGTACAGGATAGGGGAATTAAAGTCAAGGCTAAAAACATCAGTTTTTGGAGTTGACTTTAATTCCTCACATCGGTTGCACTTTCGGTGAATTACGACAATTACGCATTGCAAAAGTTCGCAAATTCTTTTCCGTGCAAAATTCATTTTCTACTTGACAGCTTCAGCAAAGCGGTGTAAGATGCCTTATGTTCGGAGGTTTTTATGAACGAAAATGTTGTGTTGGCACGCGAAGTTTTGGACTCACGTGGAAATCCGACTGTCGAAGCGGAAGTGTATTTGTTTGACGGAACGCGTGCAAGTGCGATTGTGCCGTCTGGTGCTTCAACTGGCGAGTTTGAAGCCTTGGAATTGCGCGATGGGGACAAAGCCCGCTTTGGTGGAAAAGGTGTTACAAAGGCGATTAAAAATATTTGCGAAGTGATTGCACCAGAACTGGCTGATGCTGACCCGTTTGATCAAACTGAAATCGACAACACGATGCTGAAGTTGGACGGCACGGAAAATAAGTCAAAACTTGGTGCGAATGCGATGCTTGCTGTTTCAATGGCGTTTGCCAGAGCTGCGGCTATTTCCCGCAATATGCCTCTTTACAATTATCTCGGTGGTGTGCATGCTCTGACTTTACCCGTGCCTATGGCAAATATTCTCAACGGCGGCTGTCATTCCGACAACAAAGTTGACTTTCAAGAATTTATGATTATGCCGATTGGGGCGAAAACATTCCGCGAAGGCATTCGCATGACGGCAGAAGTTTTTCATGCTCTAAAAGCTATCCTAAAAGCCGATGGACAAATTACTGCCGTTGGTGATGAAGGCGGTTTTGCTCCGAATATTGAAAATGAGCAAGCACTGGAATTTATCTTGAAGGCGATTGACAAGGCTGGCTACAAAGCTGGAAGCTCTGGAGATTTTATGATTGCACTTGATTGTGCCGCTTCTGAGTTGTATGAAGCTGGTGAGCGCAAAGGATATAAGTTTTGGAAGTCGAACCCGTCGAAGGTGCTTAATGCAGATGAAATGATTGCGTTATATACCGATTGGGTAAAAAAATATCCAATTATCTCGATTGAAGATCCGCTTGACCAAAACGATTGGGCTGGTTACCAAAAAATCACCGAAAAGCTCGGCAGTAAAATCCAGATTGTCGGCGATGACTTTTTTGTTACTAACACAAAACGATTGGCTCGTGGCATCAAAGAACATTCGTGCAACTCAATTTTGATTAAGCTCAACCAAATCGGGACAGTTACCGAAACTATCGACGCTATAAAGATGGCACAAAATGCTGGCTACACCGCAGTTATTTCGCATCGCTCAGGCGAAAGCGAAGACACCTTTATTGCCGACCTTGCCGTTGCATTTGAAACAGGACAAATCAAAACAGGTTCAATGAGTCGCACCGACCGCATCGCAAAGTACAATCAACTTTTGCGCATTGAAGATTATCTTGGGGTGAATGCTCGCTATCTCGGTGCAAAAACATTTGAAAAATATCTTGTAAACTAAAAGCTTTTTTGCTTTTACCCTTCATGCGTAATACAATGGGACGCACGCCGCACTCGAAAATGCAAAGCTGTAACCGCTCAAGATGCGGCGTGCGTTGCCTTCTAGGTTAGTATGCTTTTCCCCGCACACAAAAGCCAAATTCATTACGCTAATTGCTTTTGAGTTAAAACGCCTTCAAAAAATATTCCTAAGTTGCAGCCTATATTTTTCTTTTTAGCTATTGACTTTTTTGCCTCAATGTGATAACATTGTTATTAAGATATTGCAGATAATCGTTACCAAGATATAAAGTTGCAGCTTCGGAGTTATACTTTTGTTTGCATATATCATTTTTTTTATTTACTTTGATAACGTTGTTATCAAAGTAAATAAAAAAAAACGGTGCGTTTGTCCGAAAGATAAAACGCCTGAGCTAAAACTAATGATTAAAATTATTCTGGAATTATGAAGGAGTTTTTATGTTGTCTACATATAAAAGATTATTTAAGCACGTGCCTGAAAAAATACACTGCGTATATTTATCTATATTTTTTTCGGTCGTTGGCGTTGTGTTGCAGATGAGTGCATTTTGGTACTTATGGAAGTTTTTGTATGCGGTGCTTGTTACGAAAAGCATAACGGATGGAAAGTTTGCCGCAGTTACGATTGTTTCGCTTATGCTTGCGAATATTATTGTTTTGTTTGCTGCTGTGTGGGCTTCGCATATTTTAGGTTTTAGGCTTGAAAATAATTTGCGAAAAGTAGCAATCGAGCATTTGATGAATGCATCTTTTGCTTTTTTCGATGTGCATGAATCTGGTACTGTACGTAAAATTATTGACGATAACGCACAGAACACGCACCAGCTTGTAGCACACTTGATTCCAGACAATATAGCGGCTTTTTTTACACCAGTTTTAATGTTCGTTGTTGTTTTTATGGTGGACATTAAACTTGGTATGCTTCTTGTTGCTATGGCAGCTATCGGCTTTGCATTGATGCTTTGGACGGTTGGTGACAGAAAATTTATGCAGCAATATCAAGCAGCATTGGAAAAAATGAATGGTCAAGCCGTTGAGTATGTTCGCGGTATGCAAGTGATAAAAATTTTTCGCAGCACAGTCGAATCGTTTAAAGCTTTTTACAAAGCTATTGTGGATTATTCTGATTTAGCATACAAATACACTTTAAGTTGCCGTGTACCGTTTGTTTTGTTTCAAGTGTTATTTAATTTGTTTCCTGCATTTACAATTCCTTTTGCAATTTATTTTATGAATAAAGGTGCCGACGGAAATTTAATCATTGCGAAAATTGTTTTTTTCGTGTGTATTGCTGGTGTTTTGTTTGCATCATTTATGCGCGTTATGTACGTCGGTATGTATAGTATGCAGGCACGAAGTGCTGTAGATAAACTTGAGCAAATTGTCGATGAAATGGAAAAAGACAATATTGCTTTTGGCACAAACGAAAAGTTTGAGCATTACGGAGTAGAATTCAAACATGTTTCGTTCGGATACACGGAAGAAACTATTTTGCACGATGTGAGCTTTAAACTTGAGCAAAATAAAACTTATGCACTTGTCGGTTCGTCAGGTGGCGGGAAAAGCACAATCGCAAAACTTATTTCTGGCTTTTACAAAATAAACAATGGCGAGATTTTAATCGGTGGAAAAAATATAACATCGTATTCTAAGAATGCTTTGATGAAAAATATAGCATTTGTTTTTCAAACGTCGAAACTTTTCAAAACGAGTATTTTTGAAAACGTAAAAATGGGAAATCAAAAAGCCAGTTATGAAGATGTTATGAATGCACTTCGCCTTGCTAGATGCGAGGATATTTTGGATAAATTTCCAGAGCGTGAAAAAACAATCATTGGTTCAAAGGGCGTTTACTTATCAGGTGGCGAAGTTCAGCGTATTGCAATCGCAAGGGCTATTTTAAAAAATGCAAGTATTATTATTTTGGATGAAGCTTCAGCCGCCGCCGACCCTGAAAATGAATATGAAATACAGCAAGCATTTTCAACTTTAATGAAAAATAAAACAGTAATTATGATTGCACATCGCTTAGGTTCAATTAAAAATGTCGATGAAATTTTGGTTGTTGAAAAAGGTGCAATTATCGAACGCGGAAGTGACAAAGATTTGATGTCGAAAGGTGGCGTATATAGGCACTTGCAGGATTTATATTCTAAGGCGAATGAGTGGAAAGTTGGGTAGGGGAGTGTCGTTTTAGCTTTTGGGTGCGCATGGATTTACGTTGTTTTAAATACACGGCAGTTTTTTTAATAAAGCTTTATGAATTAGATAATTATACATTGGCTTTTTTGTCAAACTTTAATAACATTGTTATTAGAATACGGACTTAATATAAAACTGCCGTGCGTGTTATTGCCAGCATTCGGTTAATGTTTGATACATAAATAAAAAATTGATTTGGAGTAAAAAGATGAAAAAAGAGAGAAAGTATTTGCCTGTTGTTGGTGTCGGTCCGCTATATGTTTTGCCGATTGTGATATTAACGGCTTCTGGAATTATTATGTCGGTGCGAAAAATAATTCCGAGTATTTTTCCGCAATGTATGTTCGTTGCTGTTTTGTTTTACGTTATCGGAGCTGCGTGTGTTGCACTCGGCGTGTGGATGTGGTATTCAGCTGTGGTGAAAAGTCGAATTGATGCACGAATAAAAGAGAACACGCTTGTAACCGATGGAATTTATGCACATGTTCGCAATCCAATTTATTCGGCTTTTTTATTTATATGCTCTGGAGCAATTTTAATTGCATGCAATTTGTATTTACTTATTTTGCCGCCTGTTTTCTTGCTTTATCTTATTGTGTTTATAAAAAATACTGAAGAGAAATGGCTTTACAATGTATACGGTGAAGAATTTGAAAATTATTGCAAGCGTGTGAATAGATGCATCCCATCGATACGCAAAAAAATATAAGGTTGCGGTAAGTTAGTTGTGATAAATACCAAGATTGCATCTAAATAGCTGTGCATTAAAGTGAGTGATAAAATGGAGCACAAAGATTTTTCTGTTGAGGCGTATATTCCGAAAAAGGATATTTTGGATGTGCGTATTTTGTTGGCGATAAATTTTATATCGTCAGTATTTTTGTTCGCAGCATCAACTATTTTAACAATAACTATATTTTGTATTTCGTTCACGGTGATGTTTCTTTTTAAAATGAAAAAAACGGCATTGAAGTATACGGTTGCATTTTTTATTTGTCAAATCTTGAGCGGTATTGTGCCACATATATTTACCGCAGAAAAGTTTCATGGCTTTATTGCATTTATTGGTTTTATATGTTTTATGATTGCAAAGACGCTGCCACTTTTTATGATTGCACATGTTATTACTAAAAAAGTAAATTCTGGTGTACTGGTTTGTGCATTGCGTAAACTTGGTTTACATAAAGGTTTTGTACTTGCGTTGACGGTTGCACTGAGGTTTATAGGAACGGCACGGCATGAAATCGCTGTGATAAAAGATTGCATGAAAATGCGCGGTATTGATGTAACGCTGAAACGGTTTTTTAAAAATCCACAACTTGTTATAGAGTATTTGCTTGTGCCGCTTTTGTTCCGCAGCTTAAAAATTTCTGACGAGATGACTGCGGCAGCTTTGGTTAAAGGTGTTGAGTACGGCGGTAAAAAAACAAGCTTGGTTGATGTGAGAATTACTGCGTTTGATGCAATATTTTTTTTAGTTTCAGTTTTGTTGATGGTGTTGTGTTTTTTGTACGGCAAAGCTTTTGAAAAAATGCTTTATGAAAATATTTCAAGACTCTTCGGATTTGCATTTTCACAAGGGGTGTGTGCATGATTCAATTCAAGGCTGTAAAGTTTACTTATGGCGGAAAAAAAGATTTGCAGTTGGCAGTGCCTTTGCTTGATATTCAAAAAGGCGAATGTGTTCTTTTAACTGGAATGAGCGGCTCAGGAAAATCGACTATTACAAAATGCATCAACGGTTTGATTCCAGAATTTTTTGAAGGCGAGTTTTCCGGTGAAGTTCTTGTCGATGAGCACAATATTGTTGAAATGCCTGTGTGTGAAATTTCAAAGTTTGTAGGCTCGGTGTTTCAAGACCCGTCGAGTCAATTTTTTACTGAAAATACGATTTCTGAGTTAGCGTTTGCATGTGAAAATTATGGTGTGTCTGAAGCTGAAATAAAAACACGCATCAAAGCTGCAATAAAAACTGTTGGAATTGAAAACCTTGCAGGAAAAAAATTGCGTGCAATGTCAAATGGTGAAAAACAAAAAACAGCCATTGCTGCAATATTGACGATGGAGCCAGACATAATTCTTTTGGACGAGCCTTCTTCAAATTTAGATTATGCATCAATTAAAAATCTTGCAGCGGTTATAAAAAAGCTAAAAGAAAAAGGCTTGACAGTGATTATCGCTGAACACCGAATTTATTATTTGAAAGGGCTTTTTGACCGTGTGTTATATGTGAGTGAAGGAAAAATTGCACGTGAATATTCTGCACTAGAATTTTGTGCGATGCAAAATGAAACGCTTCATAGTTTGGGCTTGCGGAGTTTACACGTTTTTGAAAATGCACCGCAACTTTTCCAGCACAAAGATAAAATAGCTGCTTGCAGTTTAAGACAAGTTGCGTATAAATATAAGAACAACGAAAAACAAATTTTGCAAAATGTAACTTGCGAGTTATATTTAGGTGAAGTTACCGCCTTGGTTGGAAAAAACGGAATCGGTAAAACAACACTTGCAAAAATTATTGCGGGGCTTTTTAAGCAGGACGGCGGTGCGGTTTTGCTTGGCGGAAAAGAAACAACCGCACAGCAAAGAATTGGGGCGGTGCAGTTTGTTATGAACGATGTCGATTACCAACTGTTTGCAGATTCAGTTTATAATGAGCTTGTAATCGGCAATAGCGACATTGAGCATTTGGACGAAAAGATTGAAGCCGCTTTGAAGCAGCTTAATTTAGAGGAAGTACGGAATGTGCATCCTTTTTCACTTTCAGGCGGACAAAAACAGCGACTCGTTATTGCTGCAAGTTATATACGCAATTCCACACTTACGATTTTAGACGAACCGACGAGCGGACTTGATTACCGCAATATGCTGCAAGTTTCAAAAATGCTAAAAGACCTTGCAACATCTGGAAAAGCAGTTTTAATTATTTCGCATGACTATGAGTTTATCGTGAACACTTGTTCGCGTGTGCTTCTATTAAATGAAGAGGGAATTTGCGAGGATGTAAATGCAGCTGATGAAGCGAATGCTTTGAAAGAAATTTTTTATAAAAAGTTATAGCTTGTCGGTGTTACGCTTTGGTTTTAGCACTTAATAAAACGAAGCTTAGAATAATACCATTATGCTAAATTCTATAAAACAAAACGCGTCGTAAAATCAGGACAGCCTTTTGGAGGCTGTCCAGTTTCCTTAAAGCGAGAGCATCGGTTAATGATAATGTAAATGAAAAATTTCGACCTTTATTTTTTTTGGAGTTTGTGATATAATTGAATTATGAAGTGCAAGGCATTTATTATTTTTTTGTTGTCGGTTAGTTTTGCGATGGCGCAGGAGCCGATTTACGGCGTGTGGGAAAATGGAGGACGCTTCATTGAGTTTTCGACACCCGATGATGACGGTTCGCTGCAAATGCGAATTGTTCTTAAGCCGTATTATTCTTATGTGTATGAGCCTTTGGGAAATTTTAATGCAAGGATTTCTGGCGTTGAAAATTTTGCTGGTTTGAATATTTTGCAAATCACTTATCCACGTATGAAGCAATCGGTTTATATGCCTGTGTGCTTAATCGATAAGTTTTTATTTACTTCGTTTTTTCAACGGCACGATTATACGACGTCAAAGCCTGAGTTGCCTGCGGAAATGCGTCCTTACGGAATTACCGACGAGCAAGCTGGGGTGGCAATGAATGCACATCAAAGTCCGCTTTATGGTTTTTGGACAGAGCAAGGAAGTCAAAAAGGAATAATGCTTTATGCGAATGAAGCTCCAGAATATTTTGACGCTTACTTTTTTAACGAAGCCGAGTATTTTAAATTTCGTTACTGGAAAGACGATTTGGCGAATACAGAAAAGCAAGCAACCTTTTCGGATGCAGAAGGCGTAACATTCACCGTCCCTCGAGTTTTGACGCGAGGGCGACTTACTTATTCTTGCGTTACAGCAAATGCGTCAACGTTGCGAAATTATGAAAGCGGAACTTACGAGATTAAGAGTCGGGACGGTTCGTATTATCTGACGCTCACGCCTGTGAAAGCAGGTCCTGGTAAACTTGCGTCAAAGGACACTTACGAAAATGCAAAATATCCTGCAGTGATAAATTTGCCTTTGTATTTGACTGAAGACGAAAAAATCTTTTCGTTCGGCGAGCCTTTTTTGTTCAAGACAAATATTGCCGATTTAACCGAGGAAATTAAAAAGCATAATACACAAACAAAAGAGCCGCTTGAGCCTCAACTCGTGCCAGATGAAATTGACTTTTATCGTGAAAAAATTAAAGAACTCGAAAAACTTGTTCCGCAGCAATATCGTGGTAACTAGACTTAGTGAAAGAGGCACTCTTAACAGGCGTACAAGAATACAAGGTCAATTTTCAATATCTATATTCTGAATTATTGAAATTGACCTGCGACATTACTGAACCGATGTCCTTGGCGTTGGCGGCACGGACGCCGCCGGTTATAAGCCCCACGATGTTTTTGCAGAGCAAAAACCAGCCAAGGATGGCTGTGTACACAAGCAGCAGCGAGATTTGTGCATAGCACAAATCTCGTCGTTTAACAGCGTACAAGGATGTACGCTGTTAAACATTTGGCACGGATGCCAATTTTTGAACCGATGTCCTGTGGCAGGCTTTAAAGCGGCAGGTGTCAAGCCTGCCTTTTAGTCTTTTATTGTACGTGCTACGCATTCTTTGACTGCATGGGCTATTTGCGAAGCTGAAAGTCCAGCTTGTGCGAGAATTTCCTGTCGCGAGCCTTGTTTTAAAAACGCGTCGTCGAAGGCTAAAACCTTCGTACACTTTGTAGGAAAGGCTTTTAGAACTTCCGCTTCAAGCTCGCTTGCGATGCCCCCAATTTTTGCACCTTCTTCAACGAACAAAAGTACATTGTAAGGGCTGACCGCTTCGATAAAATACTCTTTATCTATTGGTTTTATAAACCTCAGATGATAAATATCTGCAAAAATATTTTCATGCTGCAACTGCTCACTTGCGGCTTTGACTTGAGGATAAAGTCCTCCCGAACACATTACCAGCAAAATCTCCGCCCCATTACGCTTTAAAAAAATGCCTCGCCCTGGTACAGGCGGCAGGTTAAAGGCTTCGGTTTCGGTGGGGCAGGCAGCTTTCGGATAGCGAATAGCAACAGGTGTTTGCTGCTCAAAGCTCCAAGAAAAAAAAGCGTCCATTTCGGTTTCAACTGCTGGCGTTAAAATTGTCATGTTCGGTATGCAGCTTAAAATACTGACATCAAATGCCCCTTGATGAGTTTCGCCGTCGTTCGGAACGGCACCTGCTCTATCAATTGCAAACACAACAGGTAAATTCTGCAAAGCAACATCGTGAATAATCTGGTCGCAAGCTCGTTGCAAAAACGTCGAATATAGTGCAACGCATGGGCGGATTCCGTTTTTTGCCAAGCCTGCCGCGAAAGTTACTGCGTGTCCTTCTGCAATCCCAACATCAAAGCATCGACGTGGAAAACGTTTATTAAAAGCTTCAAGGCCTGTGCCTCCGAGCATCGCTGCAGTGATCGCAACAATACGCTCATTGCTCTCAGCCAGTTTGCAAAGCGTACGCGAAAAAACCGATGAAAAAGTAATTCCTGCGGAATTTTCAAGTTTGCCGTCTGTTGCATCAAAATGCCCGACACCGTGAAAACGTTCTGGGTCATCTTCTGCATAAGCATATCCGAAACCCTTTTTTGTTTTTACATGGACTACAACAGGGCGGTTTAGTTGCCTAACCGTTTTCAAGACATTTTCCAATTCTCGAATATTGTGCCCATTGATAGGTCCGACATACTCAAAGCCGAAGTCAACAAAAAAGTTTGTCGAAAAAGAAATACTTTTAACGGCAGCTTTTACTTTGCGAATAAAGCCTAAAAATCTTTCGCCTAAAACAGGCACTTTCAACAAGGCTGAATCAAAAAAAAGTTTAGCTCGCTGGTATCTTTTGCCAATCGTGAATTTTGAAAGGTACTTTGAAAAATAGCCTTTGTTTTTGCTTATTGAAAATCCGTTGTCGTTTAACACGATAACCAAGTTTTTGGTACATGCACACGCGTTTTCAATTCCTTCAAAGGCTAAGCCGCCGGTTAAAGCTCCGTCTCCGATAACCGCAATGACACGTGCATCTTTTTGTAAAAGCTCGTTTGCAGCTAGTAAACCAACAGCGGCTGAAATCGAAGTTGATGCATGTCCTGCACCGAAACTATCATATTCACTTTCGGAAATTTTCGGAAAGCCTGAGATTCCGCCTTCCTGCCTAATTGTCGAAAAATGTTCCGCCCGTCCTGTTAAAAGTTTGTGGGCATAACTCTGGTGACCGACATCCCAGACGATATCGTCTGAAGGCGTGTCAAACACGCGGTGCAGGGCAATTGTAAGCTCAACTACACCGAGATTGCTGGAAAGATGTCCGCCCGTTTTTGCCGTAGTTTCCAAAATGATGGCTCGTATTTCACGTGCCAAAATCTTAAGTTCATCATACGAAAGTTTTTTTAAATCGGCTGGCGATAGAATATGTTTTAATATTGTCGAATCCCTCATTGTACTCGTACTCGCAGACTTTCAATATATCTGTTTTTATAAAGTTTTCAAGATAAGATAATGTAACAAAGTTTAAAAAATTTGTACGTTTGGTGTTCCATCGTCGCGAATTGCTTGCTGGTTTTAAGCTAGAACCTGCTTATCAAAAGACACATAACGAGATAACTTTCAAAGCGGTATCCTCGCTTTTGAGAAACGTCGCGGATTGTATGGACTTTTTCACAGATGTTCTAGAAATACAAAAGCTGCTTTAATAAAAAAAGGTTGTCAAAATGACAACCCTTTTAAGTGCTTAAAGACCGACCAGAACTACTTGTTCTTGTGCCGATTTCTTCTCAGCTTCTTCTTTCGTTTATGCGTAGCAATCTTTTGTCGCTTTCGTTTTTTCCCACAAGGCATTTCGGCACCCCTATTAAAAATTTCCTTTACTATATCAAAAACACACAAAAATGTCAAGAGGTTTTTTATTTTATTTTTTGTCGAATTATGGAAAAGAAAATTAAGATAATAGATAGCGGTGATAACCAAACGTAAAATGTAGACATTCCGCTTGTCCTCAAAAAATTTTTGCAGACACAAATGTTAATTTTGCTTTTTGCGTAAATATTTTTTCGTGGTTTGTAAACGGTTGAGCTTATCCACGGGGCTAATTAAAATCCTTGCAAGGATTTTAATTAGCCCATCATTTGCCTGTACAT
>CALAEM010000056.1 GCA_937890985.1 uncultured Treponema sp.
GAGAAAGGAACAATATTGCCGTTATATATTAATTCCGTATAATCTGGTATATCTTTAGGATTAAAATATTCGTATTCAAGCTGATCTGCTTTTTCTAAAGTATACCCATGTATTTTAGAAACAAAAGCCCTACCTTCTTCTAACGAATCAAATGCAACCAAATCTTTTGAATAGTTACTCTGATGCAATTCTAATACAACCATTTATAATCCTTTTACTCATAACTCTTACTTTAATTCCAATTATTTCTGCGATAGGGCGAATTACATGAAGTGTATCGCTCAATAAAAACTGAGCCGTACAGCTGCTTCTACTTCGATACTTCGTAGCTCGCACAAGCAGTGTTACGCATTCCGCGGTTCGCTGTCTCCAATCGCCACGTCGCCTTGCTACTAGCTCTTGGATAGCTGTCGCGTGGGCAGTACCATCTTTTAGTTTGCGTCAGTACCTGACTTAACTAAAAGGGTAACTGCCTCAACATGTGATAATATTTTTCTTTTATACTAATAAACAAAAGGCAATAAAAATTATTTTAAAATGATACTGTGGAACGGAAAGATTTTCGCCAGTTCCAAAAGAAACAACATTCATCACTCCACTTTAAATTATAATAGATATCCTGATCTAAATTTTAAAATGTTGTTTCCTTACTAATTCTATTACTCGCCAATATAGTATAAATTAAATAACCAATAAAAATGATACTAAAAATAACATTAATTTTTAACACAAAATAGAGATTTAACAAATTTGCGAACGCATGAAATAATATACAGTATCCCACAGATTTCGTTTGACGGTAAAGAAGCCCTAAAACAAAACTTAAAAATAATGTATATATAAAAAATAAAATAAAAGGAAATCCTTGATGACTTTCTCCAACTATAAACCATAAAGGCAGATGCCATATTCCCCAAATTGATCCTACAATCAAATTAGATTGCCAATAAGTATATTTTTTATCAAGTAATGGTTGTAATATTCCTCTCCATCCTAATTCTTCATGTCCACCACCAAAAAAAATTAGTTGTATAAAGAATAATGGCATCAGATAAATTGATACTCCATTTAATTCTAAGGAAGATACAGAAAATAGTATCAAAATTGCTAACAAATGAATAATGAAATAAATACTACTATTTTTTCTTTTATTAAATACAAAATGTTTAAATTTTATATTATTACTTTTCAAATAAAAGCCACTTGCAATAGCTGGACCAAGTGCACCTACTATATGTAATGTTCTTCCTATAATTGTTTCTAATCCCAAAATATGAGATTGAGTAAATACGGCAAGAAGGCCCCAAGCTATATAAGTAATTCCAAATGTAAAACAAAGATAATTTTTTAAATTCCTTTTATCAATTTCTGTCATTTTTATTGCCCTTATCTTGATTATTTTATGAATAACATTTTTACTGCTTCTTAGTTGCTGTCGATTATAACTACCTATATTCTATCACAAAAACACAAAAAAACCGTACAATCAAGGCTTTTCATTATCGATTCATACCAAGCTTTCTAGGCTTTCACTAGCAAAGCTACACACTCAGCGGTTCGCTGTTACCGTATCGTTACGTCGTAAACTCCTTACTCTACGACAGCTATCGCATGGGCAGTATCACTGCTTCTACTTTGCTGATGCCTCAGTTCATTCAAGAAGTATCACCGTCTCAACTTGCTCATTATTGTCCAAACCTATATTTAAATCTTCATCAATGATAGGAAGTTTAAAAGTAATTGATTTTAGCCATTGCCCATTCGGTTGCTTCTCTTCATAAATTTGAATTTCAGAAATCAAAGCTGTAATTAACTGTCTACGCTCTACATCATTCATTACCTTGTAAAGTTTATCAAAATAGATCAAAATCTTATATATGTTATCTCCTGTAAGTTTCTCAGCTTCAATAGTTTGTTTCTTTGCTTTCGCATCAATTAACAATGATTCTAAGTCTTCAATCTTATCATACATACGATAAAGTCTATCGTCTAAGTCCTGTTTTCTTCGTTTGTAATGCTTATCATCAGCATCTAAATTATCTATTTCCTCAATTAGCTTAAATTTCGTAGAATGGCTCTTCCTCAATTCTTTCTGGTAATTATCTATCTCTTTTTCTATTTCAGAGGTATCTACCTTCATGTTAATTTTTTCTTGCATCATAGAAGCAAATTTGGGATTGCTTACTATCTTTATAATTACCTCAGCAACTGCATCATCTAACAATTCTTCTCTGATTTGTTTATTGTAAGTACATTTATGACCTCTTATCATATGCCTATGTTTACAGCCATAGTAATAAAAATCTTTATACTTTGTACCATCTTTCTTTTTCTTAATACACTTGTTTCCAAACATTCCCACTCCACATATTGGACATTTTACAATTCCTGAAAGCAGATGTGTGCGTGTATCTTTCCCTTTATTCACATGCTCATATTTCTTTGCTTGAGATTTTAACTTAACTTGAGCTGATTGCCATAGCTCATCAGAAATTATAGCTTCATGAATACCTTCAGCTATTAAATATTCATCTTGTTCAACTTGCTTATATTCATTTCTTGTTCCATGAACTTTTTCTAAAGTTCTTCTTCCAAAGGCTATTTTCCCGTTATATACAGGGTTTTTTAATATCTTTCTTATAAGACCTGCGTCGAACAATGGATTTTTCCCATTTTGTCTTAGAATTTTTCTTATACCATGATTTTCTAAGTATTTAGAAAGTCCATTGGCTCCAATTGTTGTATTTACATACTGATCAAAAATAGTTCGTATCGCAACTGCTTCTTCCTCATTGATTATCAATTTCCCATCAATCAGTTGATAACCGTAAGGAGCAAACCCTCCATTCCATTTGCCTTCTCTTGCCTTTTGAATACGCCCTTCCATCGTTTGAACACGAATATTTTCCCTTTCAATTTCAGCCACAGCTGATAAAACTGAAATCATCAATTTACCTGCATCTTTGGATGAATCAATCCCATCCTCAACACAAATCAAATTGACTCCAAAATCTTGCATTGTTTGTAGAGTTGATAAAACATCAGCAGCATTTCTTGCAAATCTCGATAATTTAAATACAAGAACGAAAGACACTCCGTCCTTTCCGGTTTTTATATCTTCCATCATACGAGTAAACTGAACTCTACCTTCTATAGATTTTCCAGACTTACCTGCATCTTCGTATTCACCAACAATCTCATAATCATTATAGAGAGCAAAAGCCTTCATTCTTGATTTTTGTGCCTCTAAAGAATAACCGTCTATCTGTATTGATGTAGATACTCTTGTATAGAGGTATACTTTTATTTTTTCTTTTGACATAGCATTAACCTCAATATCCTTTTTTCTATATCTTTATATTTATACCAATTATGGTTTGGACTCATATATCAAGTATATTATATCACTTTTATTACTTTTTCTCAATCTGCGTTCTTGCCATGTCAAATTTATTTTTACCTTCTGTACTTTTTACTGGAGTTGGATTTGGAAGATTATCTAAATCTAAAACTCCAGCATACTTTGTAATCAGATTTGCTATCAAATCAGCCAATCCATTCCAGTCATTATCCACTAATACACCTCCTCCGCTTTAAATTCTTTATAATCAAACATTATTTTTCTTACTAAGTTTTATGACATTGGCAGGTGCATTGGCTGCTACATAGGAATCTCACCTCCGCCCCTTGTTCCAGACGAGGCAGCTTAAACTATTGAAGTATCATTATCACCACTTACATCATCGAAATAAGCTGCCACGCTTATCTTTTATGTATTCCTATCTATCGCTCGTTTTCTTCTAACCTCGGCAATATGCCGGTATTCATTTAAACCAATTTTCATCAGCAGAAAAGTCTTGGCGTAGGTCATAATTCTCAGTAAATGGGTAAAGTCCTACCTTGGTCTATTCAGTTGTCAAAGAGCAATATTTGAAAGGGATTGTTTTCTCTACATTTTCCTATTTGCCATAAGCAGGCGTATCTCTTACCCAAGAAAGTAAAGAAGGTCAAACTCCCCTTCACTTTACATAAGGAAAATTTGACCCCTTTGGTTACCGAAGTTTTAAAGTTCTTCGATGAATTTTTTCAGCTTTTCAAGAATTTTGTTTCTTCTTTTGATTAAGGCTGGATGTGTAATACTTTTAAGCTTTGCCACTGAACGAACCGTTTCATCATTGAAATACAAGCGTTCAATAATATCTCTTTCTTCTGCATTGAGTCTTGATATAGCATTTCTGACTGCTTCGATCATCATCTGTGTTTCAACAATCTTTTCTACATCAACACTTTCATCAACAATATTATCTACAAAGTGTCCGTCATGATCCAATGATGAAAAAAAGAGCAAGTGGTTTTTCTTGTCCACCTGCTCTAAATACTTTTCGTGTTCTTTTTCTCGCCAGTAGACTTTATATATCTGCTCGCTGACTTCAACCCTTTGTCCGTTGACATAAAGGTGATATTCTTTTGACATTTTATTTCCTCCATTTCTTTTTTGTCTGCGTTTTTAGACAAAAAAAGGAGGACTTCTGCACATAGGCATAATAAGTCCTCTAAAATGAAAGAAACTTGCTCTTTCCTTATATTTTAAATTTGATTTTTTATGGTAATTACCAGTATCAAAAAGGTCTATTGTTTTTTTCTATATGAATAACAGACCCTAAATAATACATAGCAATTACCTCCATTGAATAAATTTTCTATAACTGCTTCATCATCGGCTAAATCAGAGTCTATCCTAATAGTTTTTTGTTCGCTCAGACTTTTCAACACATATAACAATATCGATAGCACTTTTGGAATATATCAGGAGCAGACAAATTTGATGCTCGTAGATAAGATTCCGCATAATGGTGTAATCGATATCGATACAATTTCATTTACGTCTGTTAGATATAACTGGGCAGAGGTTCCAGCGGGTGGAAACCCACACTATGCACAAGCAGCTGCGGGTGCAATAATGCCTATTGAGTCAGGAAGTAACTGGCTTCCAGTATCACAGTATTTTACACAGATTACACAGAGCTCTTCAGATACATACGATAGCATCTACGCTAAGATTAAGGCTCAGAAGCTAAGCTATGGTGTATTTAGAGAACTGGTAATAGGAAAAACAAAATATAAAAATATAATATAATCCCTTTTGTTCTTTCTATACAAATGGGCTGTTGCAAAACTATGAATAAGTATCGTCCTATCATTAAAAGGTTCTTTCAGAGAATTTTTTGTTTAGTCTGCTAGCTCATTTAGTAAACATTCTCGCGAAGGTTCTTTTAATGATATAAGGACGATTTATTCACTCTGCAACAGCCCTAAATCTTACTTGTTAAAATAGCGGACAAAGACTTTTTTTCCAATATGAAGTCCTATAAAACTACAAATAGGAACAAGTAACATACCTATAATAAATGTAGGCAAGGTAACAAGGTTTACTAATCTTAGAACCATATCTATAGGCATTCCTAAAGATTCTATATAGGTTATATAGTAATCTCTTGCAACAAGCATAATAAGATATGTTGAAATATAGAAAACAAATCCAAAACCTATATAACCATACAAAATACTTCTGTGGGTGGAATTTCCATTTTTATCAAAAGTTATAAACTCTGCAAGAACTCCTCCAAGTAGCATGCCAAGAGCAATAAAATAAGGTGAGCCTCCAACAAAAGTTAGAATAGATAGTAGGGTACATTGAATTAAAATGCTATATTTCGCTTTAACTTTCATCCTTAAATAAATCCACACAATACCAACTGGTATTAAAGTTATAGCTGCCGTGAAGGGATATACTCCAGGAATTAATGATACTAAAGAGGAAACTCTTATCAAAATATACAACACTACTGTAAATATTGCCAGTTTAATCATTGTTTTAACGTCTAATTTGTTTGTCATATTAATACTCCTTTCAAGTTTTAATTTAAAAGATTAGAAACTACACATATCACTGATATGTAGAGTGCAAAAAAATTATGTCATTTTAACAAAACCTCCTTGATTATAATATATAATCTTGGTACAAACTTCTGAAAGTAACTCATAGTCATGACTTATAATGATGATTATTTTTCCTTTTTCCTGAAGTTTTTTTATTTCATCGGAAATAACTAACATATTTTTGTAATCAAGACCTGAACTTGGCTCGTCTAGAAGAAAAACATCTTTATTGTCTAAGAGATTTATCAAAATAGCGAGTCGCTGTTTTTCACCCCCTGACAATTTTAAGGGATCATTATCTTTTATGTTCTTTAAATTCATATCTTGCAAATACTTATTGAGTTTATTTTCGTCATAGTTTTTTATACCGAAAGTGAGTTCTTTTTCTACACTTTCCATAAAAAATTGATAACTTGGTTCTTGCATAACTAGTGCGCAAAGCTTTTGTCTATCTCTTCTATTTAGTTTTTTTCCATTGAATAAAATTTCGCCAGAAATTTCTTTAATCAAACCAGATATTGTATTTAATAAGGTAGATTTTCCCGAGCCATTTTCACCTATTATTCCAAGTACTTCACCGCTTTCTATTTTCAAATTCATCTTACTAATAAGCGGTTTTTTATATCCAACTGAGAGATTTTTAAATTCTAGCAAATTTTCATCTTTCTCTGATGGCTTGTTTTTAATAAGAATGCTATCGTCATTTAAAGAGCGAAGACCATATTCTAACCTCTTCCTATCATTCATGGAGTATAATTCGTATCCCTTAAAAATATTTTTTATTTCGCCATCTTTAATATAAAAAGCTCTATCAACTAAATCTTTAAGGTAATAGAGTCTATGCTCTGAAATAATGACTGTAGTTTTATTTGATTTGAATATTTTTAATAACTCTATCAAATCAGAAATACTAGATCTGTCTAGATTGGCACTAGGCTCATCTAAGACTAAAATTTCTGGATTTAATGCACAGGCACTTGCGATTGCAACCATCTGCATTTGCCCACCTGAAAGCTTATAAACATCTTTATCTTTAAGATGATTTATATTGAGGTCATTAAAAATATCAAATACACGACTTTTTATTAGCTCGGGATTTATTCCATGGTTTTCCAAATTAAAAGCAAGTTCGCTTGTGGTATCCAGAGTAAAAAATTGGTTTCTTGGGTTTTGGAAGACAGTTCCTATCATACTTGATAAATCAACCATACTAAGATCCTTAGTTGGTTTTCCCAAAACATTAACTTCGCCTTTAAAATCTCCGTCAAAAAATTTAGGAACCAAACAATTTATAGTCCTAGCTAGACTGGTTTTTCCTGATCCACTTTCTCCAAGGAGTAAAATTAATTCTCCCTTTTTAATATTTAAGCTAATGTTATTTAGAGCTTTCGGTCCCTTATAATACGAAAAAGAAACATCTTTTAATTCAATCATTTAAAATACCTCGTATAAAAACAAGCCAGCCAGTAAAAATATTGCAATATACTCATAAAAATAAAGAGGTTCTGCAAACATACTTGTACGTGGATTATTAGATTCAATACCTCTTAGTACTGCAACTTGAGATAACTCATCAGATACAAGTTCAGCTCTTCTCATTAATGGAACTACTGAAAAGTAAATAAAGTAGTAAAAATATTCGCTAAGTTTAGACACTTTATAGGTTCTTAATTTGAAAGCTCTTGTATTATTTTTCATCTCTAAATAAAAGCTTGGAAAAAATCTAAAAATAATTGAGAGCATTATTACGATTTTTTTAGGCAACTTAAAGCTTGAAAGAGCATAAAGTAATTCTCCAAAATGGCTAGTTTTCATCATTGCTGTAGCAAAAAAAATATTAGGAAATAGCTTTTTTGCAATAATTAAAGTAAAAACTATAGAGCCTACAATTAGATTATTCATTTGAGCTAAACAATATATTAGCAGAGATATAAGCGAATAAATTGCAAGACTCTTAAACACAAACTTAAATTCTCTTTGTAAAATATAAAATAGCGATATATAAATTATTACAAAAAGCTCTGTATTTAAAGATGTTTGAAGAGTTATTAATAGGTTCATTAAAATTAAAATTATGATTTTTGTTTTCATTGAAAATTTAATCATGTTATATACCTAACACCCCTATCCAACCATATCTAAAAAAATCAAATAACAAATGCAAATCATTATCTAAGTTCTTTATATCATCTTCAGTTCTCATTAGGGCAAAAATCCCCTGATACTGTGCTGAAATTAAGGATTTTAATTTTTTAAAAGTTAAATGTTCATATTGGCTAATATTTTTATTTTCAATCATAAGCTGAGTCATTTTTGTTTCATTTTCAACGATTGTATTGAAAAATGTTTTATAAATTTTAGTTTTATCATTTAAAATTAAAATTCTAAATATTTTCCAATTATCATAAATATATTTCAATAAATCATTAGTAATATAGGACAATTCTTCGCTAATAATGCTAAATTCATCCCTTTCTAAACTATCAATAAAATCCTTATTTCTATCATTTGTTATTGATATAAAACCATCGCAAATGGGAGAAACAATACAGTCTTCTTTATTCTTAAAATGCTGATAAATAGCTCCTGTAGTTACTTTTGCTAATTTAGCAATTTCAGCTACCTGTGCATTTTCGAATCCTTTGCTTAAAAATTCCCCTTTAGCACATTCTAAAATTCTATTTTTTGTTATATCAGAGCAATAAGACATCTAACTTTCACCTCTCATTTTCTTTTGATAATTATATTATCTTTGATAGTTATATTATCATATTTTTAGCTTTTAGTCAATATATCACAAATCCTACAAATTACCATCTAAATCCTTTAGCTTTATCCCTGTTCTTTTCAAACTCTTTAGCTTTTCCTATTTTTCTCCTCTCTCCTCGCCTTATATCTTTCCTCATATTCTTTTTGCTTGCCGTTTGCTTTACGCTTGAGGTAGTTTTGATGAAGCCTGTCTTTTCTTTCCCGTTCTTTTTCTTCCTCCTCCCTTAATTTCTGCCTTTCTTCTTCAGATAATTCTTCTTTCGGCGGTTCATAATTCCCGATAAAGTTGAAGTAAATTTCGACTTTCTGATTGGCGGTTTGACTACCTTTTCGATCTCGTTCGTGAATTAAGATTTTTTCTACAAACTCGTTGATGATGGTCGGTGTCAGTTCGTCAAAGTTATCATAGCGTTCAATCAACCGGATAAACTTCTTTGCTCTATCAGTTTCTTTTTCGTATCGCTTGATGGCTTTTTCCAACCCATCGATTTCTTTGCTGAGTTACCTTTGGCAAGTTTGTACTTTTTATATTGCTTCACTGCAAAGTGTGTCGGCTCTTTCTTTTCCAGTGCTTCAAAGAGCCTATCAATTTGATTCATATAGGTTTCATCATCTTCCCTTACTTCCGAAGCATCTATCATATCGAGAAGTGTTGCAAAGTTCTTTTCTTCTCTTGGAGCTTAATAGAAGATGTAGCCGATAAGTGCAGTGTAGTAGAGTTTTTCGGCTTTTACCCAAAAATCTTCGCCTGCTTTTTCTCCCTCTCCTTTCGTATTCGCTATGATTGTCTGCACCAATTTCAGAATGTCTTTCTCAGAACGGATATAGGCAAAGGGATTGTATTTCATGGACTTTTCGAAGTTAATGGTATTTAGAATTTTCATCTCATACCCGTTATCTTCAAGCATCTTACCGCACTCAAGGACTATCGTTCCTTTTGGGAAGATTTGTCAAGGACATAAACAAAAATTTTTTGATAAATTTATATCTTCTCTGTTTCTCGCTCGATTAACTTCAGTATTTTATCTTTGTATGTTTCTCCTGTTCCTTGCTTGAAATGTAGATTTACAGTATATTTTGTTTTTCCAATATCCATTACTAACTGTTTATGTTGTGATTCTTTTATTTCTCTTTTTTCTTCTTCCATGTGTCCTCCTTTCCGCTTTTAGGCAAAGAAAAAACAGTAAACCTTTTTTGATTTACTGTTTCTAAAATTGTTCTATTCAATTAAACAAACTGGAAGTTATTTTTGCAAGGTGATAAGTCCTGCACAGTCAGACATTTTTTCAAATCGCATTTCTGGAAATTGACCTT
>CALAEM010000057.1 GCA_937890985.1 uncultured Treponema sp.
GTGTATAAGAGACAGTTGTTAGAATACAAAGAACTATCACAAGTCCAATCAAAATTTCAGGACGAATACGACGTCTTGGTTTTTTGCGTTTTCTTGGTGGATTGATCGTACCGCTACTGTGCTGTACTCTTTGGGGATTTTTATTATAGTTTGTCATAGTTCACCTCAAATTCTTTCCATATTGATGAAGTAGGGGTTGCTTGTACTACGATAGGTGTTTTTAAGGTTGGATGTGGGAATGTTAAGCGGAATGCGTACAATCCAATCGGACCTTTTGTTGTATGTGGATTGTATCGTTGATCGTGAATGAGTGGTAATTTGCGACTAGCGAATTGAACGCGAATCTGATGTGATCGACCTGTACCAAGTATGATGTGTACAAGTGACTGTCTTTCTTTTTGACCAATGACTTCGTAGGATAAATGACATTTCTTACCATGTTTTGCGTCAGTGACACTGACGGTATTGGTACGGGTATCCTTGGATAGATAATCTTCTAACGTATCACTCTTCTTTGCAGGAATACCGTCGAGAATCGCGAGGTATTCTTTCTTGAGTTGGTGTGTTCGAACAGATTCGGATAAACGAGAAGCTGCTTTGGAAGTCTTCGCAAATACCATGACACCACCAACCGGTCGATCTAAACGATGTACTAGACCACAATATACGTTACCTGGTTTTTGATATTTCTCTTTGAGATATTCTTTACACATGGTTAATAAATCCTTGTCGTGAGAATCATCTTCCATGACAGGAATATTGATTGGCTTTTCCACGCATAAGACGTGGTTATCTTCGTAGAGGACGTTAATCATTTTCTCTGCCAACTGCCATAGATTCCACATGGGAGTAGTAAATCGCGATTTGCGATTGGAAGGGCAATTTCGCCCGTTTCCACAATACCATTTGGATGATCTGGCAAGATCATAGTACGAAGTGTGTTATCTAAAACGATGGAAGAAAAACCAGTTGTATAGCTATTGATTAAGAAGAACAAAGCGTCTTTATCAAGGATTTCTGCACAAGCCTGGATTAGCTTTGTGACTTCTTTTTCAAACTTCCACATCTCACCATTTGGACCTCTTCCGTAGGAAGGTGGATCCATTAGGATACCATGATAGGTATGTCCACGGCGCTTTTCACGTTCAACGAACTTCAAGCAATCATCAACGATAAAACGAATTTTATTATTTTGAAGACCACACAAGTCACGATTTTCTTTTGCCCATTGCACCATACCTTTAGATGCGTCTACGTGCACAACTTCTGCAGCACCAGCCTTGGCACATGCCATGGTAGCACCACCAGTGTAGGCAAAAAGATTGAGAACACGAATCTCTTCATTTGGATATTTCTTGATTAAATCAGACATCCAATCCCAGTTCACTGCTTGCTCAGGGAATAAACCTGTATGTTTAAAACCAGTTGGGGATACCTTGAATGTAAGATCTTTATAATTGATTGTCCATGACTCTGGAAGTTTCTTGCGATACTCCCAATGACCGCCACCTTTATCTGAGCGGTGATAGATGGCATCTGTATCTTGCCATAGGTTTGTATTCTGCTTTGCTGGCCAGATTGCTTGTGGGTCTGGACGTCTTAAAACGATACCTTTCCACTGTTCTAATTTCTCGCCATTTCCTGCATCAAAGCAGGTATAATCTTTCCATTGATTTGCTATTCTTGACATGGGGTTACCTCTTTGCTCATTATACCATGAACTGCACGCTTTCCTTAGGGGTTTCAGAAAAGAAAATAATATATTTACATTGTGCTACAGCCCCTCATCAAGGGTAGTCAATGGTATAATAGAACCTACGGGAAATAGATTTACCGAAAATAATATTTTGAATCAAAATGAAGTAATGCAGAATGTGGAGTGTGTAGCGATGATTGATATAAATAGTTTAAATGAAAACCAAAAAGATGCAGTCTTATCGAAAGAAAAGTACCTGAGAATTATTGCGGGTGCAGGTTCTGGGAAGACGCGCGTGATTACGTTTCGCATTGCGAATATGTTGGAGCATGGCATTTTGCAATCGCAAATTTTGGCACTCACGTTCACGAATAAGGCGGCTCGCGAGATGACGACGCGAGTCAAGGAATTGACGCAACTGAAACTGCAAAACTTGACGGTGAGTACGTTTCACTCATTTGGTGTGCAGCTTTTGCGAAAATATATTCATCTGCTGGGCTGGCGTGAAAATTTCAGCATTTATGATGAAACCGACAAGGGGCAGCTTATCAAAGAATGCGGACGCGAGTTAAAGTTTTCACCTGATGCTTTGAACATTTACGAGCTCAGTGCTTTGTTTTCACAAATTAAAGGTGGCGTTAAAGATTGGAATTCTGCATCGCTTCCGTTCAAACCTCTTTTTGATGAATACCAAAATAACTTGAAACTTTTCAATGCTGTGGACTTTGATGATTTAATTCTTTTGCCAATTAAGATTTTGCAAAATAATCCTGATGTGTTGGAAGAAGTTAAATCGCGATATAAATATATTATGGTTGATGAGTTTCAAGACACGAGTTTGCAGCAATATTATTTTATGAGATTACTCGTCGATAAAAATATCTGCGTTGTCGGTGATGATGATCAATCAATTTATTCTTGGCGTGGAGCTAACTACGAAAATATAAAAATGTTCGAGGCGGATTTTCCGCAACATTTGGAAATAAAACTCGAACAAAATTATCGCTCGACGGAAACGATTTTAGCTGCGGCGAACGGAGTAATTTCGCACAATAAAATGCGAAAAGAAAAATCCTTGTGGTCAGGAAACGGTTCAGGTAAGCCAATTGAAATTTACATTCCTGATGATGATTCGCAAGAAGCATCATTTATCGCCGATAAAATTTTGGTCGAGCGAGTTGAACTTGGTTTGCAGTATTCCGACTTTTGCGTCTTGGTACGGGCGAACCATTTAACGCGTGCATTGGAAGAAGCGTTTTTAGATGCGAATTTGCCGTATCATGTCGCAGGTGGAATGAGTTTCTTTCAGCGAAAAGAAATTAAGGACATTATCAGTTATCTTCGCGTGATTGCAAATCCTGATGATGATGTAAACTTGCTGCGAATTATAAACACACCCCGCCGTGGTATCGGGAAAAAAGCAATCGAAATTATTTCCGAAATTGCAACTGAGCAATCATGCACTTTGCAGTTTGCAATTAAAAAGTTGCTGCACGAATCTGGTGACGGCGGTGAAAAAAAACACAATGAGTTAAAACTATTTATGGAGTTTATTGCGGAGCAGCGTAAAAATTTTCTGTCGGGAACGGGGCTTGCAAAAAAGGTTCGAAAGCTCGTTGACACAATACGCTATTTCGATTACTTACTTGCTGATAATCAAAAAAATGAAAAAGCAGCTCGGTTTAAGTTTTTAAATATTGAGAGACTAATTCAGTCGATTGATGAGTGGGAGCATAATCCAGATAACTTGTCACCAAATCTTTTTGCATATCTTAGTCGCATTACGCTTTTGACACGCGACGATGGCGAAGAAGAGGAAAAAGGCGAAGTGCAAATTTTAACCATTCACGCGGCAAAGGGACTTGAGTTTCCCGTTGTGTTTATTGCTGGTGTTGAGGAAGGCATCATTCCACATGAGCGCAGTGTTCAAGAAAATAGCGGTGATGTTGAAGAGGAACGACGATTGTTTTATGTTGCGATTACGCGTGCGCAAAAAAAACTTTTCCTCACAAGTTGTAAAAAACGCCGCCATTTAAAAGATTTTGTTGAATGTGCACCGTCGCGATTTGTCGATGAAATTCCCGCAGAGTTGGTAACTTTTCACGAGCCTAAAATCGAGACAACCGAAGAACAGAACGCAAAAATATTTGCAGCGTGGCGCGAAAAGTTTGGAAACGATAAATCGTAAATTAATTTGCACTGTGAAAGTTAAAGCACTCTGCTTTTGCAAATAATCAATTTTAGTCAGAACTTGCTCATTGATAAAAATTCATTTTTATTTTATACTCAATCTATGAGATATGCAGTTATTGACATCGGTGCCAATACGGTACGATTGCAAGTATACGAAGTTACAAATAATGTGCCAGTAACCTTGTTCACCAAAAAAATTGTAGCTGGCTTGGTTACATACATCGAAGCTGGAAGATTAACCGAAAAGGGTTGCCAGAAATTAATTAAAGTGTTGTCAACGCATTTGAGCACTGTTGAACTTTTTGCAGTGAAAAAAACGTTCGTGTTCGCTACGGCTTCGCTGCGTGATATTGATAACGCTGACGAAGTGCAGCAAGCAGTGCGGGCAAAGCTAAATACTGAGCTGCTGATTTTAGCACAGGAAGAAGAAGCGAAGCTCGGCTATATTGGAATTGCTCTTTCGTGTAATGCAGAGGAAGGCTGCACAGTTGACATTGGCGGAGGCTCAACCGAAATTGTGCTTTTCAAAAATAAAAAGGCTAGCGTTTACTTAAACTTGGATTTTGGCTCGCTTTCACTTTACAAAGATAATGTGACGCTTGTTTTGCCAACTTCACAAGAAGCGAAGAAAATAAACAGCTTTGTCAAAAAACGCATTGAACGAGAAGCCGCCTTGTCAAGCAAAGTAATTTTCGGAATTGGAGGAACTATTCGTGCCATCGGAAATATCCTGAGCGAATTTATTTCTGGAAACAGCAACACACGATTTTCATACGATGATGTGGTTTTGCTACACAAAGAATTGCTTACACAAAATCCGAAGCTCTTTAGAACAATTTTGCAGGTTGTACCAGAGCGAGTACATACTATTACGCCCGGAACCATAATTGTAAAAAACATTTTAGAAAAATTTAAATCGAATGAAGTAGTTGTTTGCAATACTGGTTTACGTGAAGGTGTTTTGCTTTCGTCAATATAGATTTTGGAGACTCACGATGGAAACACTTTACACGCAAAACCGAGAAGTTTCATGGTTGCGTTTTAACGAACGGGTTTTGGATGAAGCAAATGATAACAGCGTTATGGCTTTTGAAAAATTAAAGTTCATCAGCATATTCACGAGCAACCTGACCGAATTTTTTATGGTGCGCATCGGTAGTTTAACTGATGTGAGCGTATTAAAAAAAGATTACCGCGACAACAAAACTGAAATGACGGCACTGGAACAAATCGAAACGGTGCTTTCAATGTTGCCAAAATTATACAGAAAAAAAGATGTATTGTATGCACGAGTAACCGACGAACTTAAATCAAATGGTGTTGTCTGCAAAACTTTTGTCGAACTTTCCGATGATGAAAAAAAACTTGCCGAAACATACTTTCACGACAATCTAATGCCGTTACTATCACCGCAAATTATCGATAGCTCGCATCCATTTCCATTTTTAGAAAATGATAAGCTATATATTTTTTTAATGCTTTCAAACAAGAAAAAAACTTCTTATGCGTTAGTACCAATTCGAAATGATTTTCCGAAGTTTATTCCTTTGCAAAGCCAAAAAAATTTTTCATACATTTTAGTGCATGAGATTTTACAGGCTTTTGCACCTGAGCTTTTTTATGAGTTAACTGTTGAGTACAGCACGATTATCAATGTAACGCGAAACTTTGATTTCACCGAAGGTAGTGAAATTCGCGATGAGTTTGAAAACTATAAAGACTATATGAAAGCTGTTATTAAACGAAGAACACGGCAACAAGCTGTTCGTTTGGAAACTTCTGTTCCGCTGAAAAAAAACATCCAAAAATTTTTGCTGTCTCAATTAAAACTGACGGAGGAAAGCCTTTTTGTTTCGCAAGCTCCGATAAAAATGTCTTATGTATTTGAGCTTGAAAAGCAATTACCGTCAGCGATAAAAACGCTCGTTTGTAATGAACCTTTCATTGCAAACAAAGTCGAAAATAATGCAAAGTCAAAAATTGCGTTGATTGAAAAAAAAGACATTATGCTTTTTTATCCTTATGATGATATGAAGCTTTTTTTGGACTTGATAAAAGAAGCTGCAAATGACGAGCGAGTCTTTTCAATTAAGATAACGATTTATCGACTTGCAAAAAATTCAAAGCTCGTGCAATATTTAGCAAACGCAAGTGAAAACGGAAAAGACGTTACCGTTATCATGGAATTAAAAGCACGTTTCGACGAAGAAAATAATATCAACTATTCGGAAATATTATATAATGCAGGTTGCAATATTCTTTTTGGTTTTGAGCAATATAAAATTCACTCAAAGATTTGTTTAATTTCGTATCGCGAAAAAAACAAAGTGAAATACATAACGCAAATTGGTACCGGCAACTACAATGAAAGCACGTCGAAACTTTACTGCGATCTAAGTTTAATCACAGCAAACGAAAGTATCGGTTT
Organism: uncultured Treponema sp.; assembly: GCA_937890985.1. Classification (GTDB taxonomy): domain Bacteria; phylum Spirochaetota; class Spirochaetia; order Treponematales; family Treponemataceae; genus Treponema_B. The sequence continues at coordinate 6,318 of CALAEM010000057.1, forward strand.
GGATGCAAACGACTTTTTTAAAAATATTGCAATTGGTAACTTACACGGAAGCTATTTGCACTTATTGCAAGCACCGCATTCTCTCAAGCAAACAGTTTTGGAATTGATGGAACAGGAACGTGCAAAGGGCAGCAAGGGCCACGTCGTTTTCAAAATCAATTCGTTGACAGACAAAGACATCATCGACAAAATCGTTGAATGTTCAAATGCAGGCGTAAAAGTTATAATGATAATTCGCGGTATTTGTTGTTTGCTGCCAAACATAAAAGGTGCAACTGAAAATGTGCAAATACACAGTATTGTCGGACGATTTTTGGAACATGCTCGCATTTACATTTTCGGTGAAGGAACAACTGCGAAGTATTTTATTTCGTCCAGCGATTTAATGACACGCAACACAGAACGTCGCGTCGAAATTGCTGTCCCAATTTATGACGATGCAATCAAGCAGGAGATTGCCGACTACATATCTGTACAGCTACGTGACTCTGTTAAAGGTCGCATTATGCAAAGCAATGGTATGCTCGAAAAACTTTCTGGAAACGTCGAAGCCATTTCCTCGCAAGATATTTGCATGCATGAAGCAAGCGAAAAAGGCGAGATGCAAAAAACTAGAGCAATGAAAAAATTTCTGCAATCGATTTTTAGCAAGCGATAAACGCATCTACTAACATTTGACAAAAAAGTTTTTACAGCGTCGAATAATCGTTTACAAAATTGTAAGCTAATTCAACGCTGCAATTTTTTGTTTTAAATCTTTTACACGTTCGGACTTTTCAAGCTTTGCTAGCTTTTTATATGTTGCTTCTGCATCTGTCTTTTTGTTAAATTGTGTTTGTATAATTGCCAAGTCAAAAAGTATATCTGCGTCATCAGGATATTTTGTCAGAGCTTCATCAACCGTTGCTTTCGCACGCAAGTAATTTCCCTTCAACGTGCAAAGACGCGCAATCAAGCGATAAACTTCCGCAGTGCTTTGTAGCTCAAGTGCTTTCACAAGTAGCATATCAGCTTCATTCAAAAATCCAAGCTCCATCGAATTTTGGGCGTGGTTCACCAAAAAATCGTAAGTTTGCGGCACAAGTTTTTCCGCATTCTTGTACCACACATCCGCAGTTTCAAAATCGCCATCGTTGTAAAACGCGTTTGCCAAAATGTGAAACGCTTCACCACGATTTCGCTCCACGGCTAAATCAACCGTCGCCGCATCCAAATCAAAAAGCGGCAGCACATCATTGAGCCTGCCTTGCTTCCGTTTTATTTCCACATAATTTGTAAGCAACGCGATTTCATCTGGCAAAATTTTTCGTGCCGCTTCGATACTCGCCAACGCTTCGTCAAATCGTGCCTCTTTTAAATCAACCAAAGCTTTTAAATTGTGTGTCCATGCATTATTTTCATCAAGAGCAAGCGACTTATCCAAAGTTGCACGACAATCTATACCTTCAGCAAATTCAGCTTCAGCAAGACGGAAAAGATAAAGCGACGATTTCGAATCGAGCTTGACCGCTTTTTTTAGATAAGCTATATATTTTTTAGCGTCAGCATTTTTAATCAACAACGCATACAAATACCAATTTCCTGCATCTTTTGTTTTCAAAGTTTCACAAAGTTTTTGAAAATACGGTAAGGCTTCTTCAAAGTTTTCCACACCGAAATAAAATTTACCCAAAAGAGAAAGCGACTGCTCGTCATCTTTTTTGATAACTTCGAGTTTGTCCACAACAGAAGCAAGGTCAACATAATTTTCCTTTTTCAAAAACGCATAACCAGCTTTCAAAAGTAACGTATATGCTTTTTCCGTATCGAGTAGTTTTTCATATTCGGAAGCAGCATTCAAAGCAAACAAGCCTTCGTCAGGCTTTGCGGAAAAAGCTTTCTCGTAATATGTGGCAGCTTTTTCGTGTTCACCGTTATGACTGCAATAATGCCCAGCAAAATTTTGCAGTATCACCGATGAATCAAACAAAGATTCGTTTTTTTCTTTTGTGCTTTCCAAAAATTTTCCCAATTTGTCAAACTGCTCGGTATAATAATACAAGCCACCCAACTCTTCAATAAGCTGCGGGTTATCGCGGTCGCTTTTAATTGCGAGCTTAAATGCACGCTCCGCCTCATCGATTCGTCCGTGGAAAAAGAAAATCCGTCCCGCAGTAACCGCATCTTCCGCTTCAAGCGGTTTCACGCTCTCAGCTTTGTTTATTTCAGCACTTGCAAGGTCGGGCTTTCCCATCGCATAAAACGTTTTCGCAAGATTGATGTGAGCCGCATAGTCGCTGTCCGCTTTTTGCATCGCTTCCGTGTCCAAGTTTTCTACCGAGTTTATTTCGGAGTTCAGCACAATGTTTTTAATCCTGCACGTGCGTTGCGAAAAATGCTCCCAGTTTTGAACTGCAACCGCAATTTTTCCAGCAGACTGAATAACATCATTTGACACAGTTGCAACCCAATTATCATTCACTAAAATATGAAACGATGTGCCGACAGCAATCAGCTTTACACGCATTGAGTTTTGTCCTGCAAGGGACGCAAGCTGCACTGGCTGCGTCCAAGCCAAAACCGTAAAAGGCGAACCGTTAATCATAACGTCCATCCGAACCCAACCGTGATCCGAAACAAGCAATGCATAAAAAACGCCCTGATTCAAATATCGAAACAAAACACCAGCTGCACACGTCCCAGCTTTGTCCGTCTGAAGCTTCACGCCCTCTTCATCAAAGTCAACCGTAAAATCAAGCGCAAAATCATCATAACGAAAATGCTTGTCAATCGTCCATGCGTAAACATTTTTCCGCTTTGCAGTCATTTCAATGCACTGTCGCTCGCGGTCAATCACCGTCGCATAGTCATCAGTTTCTTCCGCGTCAAAACGCACATCCTTCGAAAAATCCAAAACCCACTTTTCGTTTTTTATTTCTTCAAGGTCAACTTGCACTGCACGATTTTCTTTTTTTGAGAATAGCTTATCTTTAAAATAATCGATATATAAACTTAACTTACCCATTTGGATTATTCTACTCACATTATAAACATTATTCAATGCGTGTATTTAACATCCCTGCAATTTTTCAAACTCAATATATCATTATCGATATAAATTTATCTAATATTATGTTGCTATTTTTTCCCAATAAATAATGTTTTGCTTTTTTAATTATTTTTTAACCGAATGCGAAATAGCGGGCTGAAAACTTCCACGTGCTTCATCGCTTTTCGGCAACAGCAATTTACACAAAGTCTTGAAAACTCGTCTATGAATTATAATTTGACAAATCTAAAAACCAATGTTTTAGACATCTGTAATACCCGAAAGTTATTTTACAATTTTCGTGGTTCCGAAAAGCTGGAGGAATTATGAGCGATAAAAATTATTTTACGCCGCTTGAAACGTTTGATATTTCAGTGCAGGCTGGAATTGCAAAAACAAACCGCACCGCCGCAAAGCAATTTATGCTGGGAATTTTAGGCGGTGCATTTATCGCCCTTGCCGGTGCTGGTGCAAATATGGCAGCATTTAATCTTTTTGCAAAGCCTGAAACATTTGGTCTTGGCAAGTTTGTGTCAGGTCTTGTGTTTCCAGTCGGCTTAATGCTCGTGGTTGTCGCTGGTGCGGAATTATTTACCGGCAACAGTTTAATTTTCACCGCCGTGCTAACTCGCAAAGTCAGCTTCGGCAAAATGCTAAAAAACTGGGCATTTGTGTATCTCGGTAATTTTGTCGGTGCATTGTTTGTTGCCGTGATGGTTTTTTACTCTGGGCAGTTTTCAAGCGGTGCTTCGCTTCTCGGCGGTATGACAGTTAAAGTCGCATACGGAAAAGTTGCAATGCATTTTGTACCCGCAGTGTTTTCAGGTATCTTGTGCAACTGGCTTGTATCGCTCGGAGTGTGGGTCGCCTTCGCTGCAAAAGACATAACTGGCAAAATGTTAGCTTGCTTTTTCCCAGTGATGCTTTTTGTTACCGCTGGCTATGAACACAGCATCGCAAATATGTATTATATACCAGCGGGAATTTTTGCAAAGGGCGTAAACGCATTTGTCGCTACTTCGGGCATACCAGCGGAAGCACTTGCCGCACTGAACTGGCAAAACTTCATTTTGCGAAACTTAATTCCAGTTACAATCGGCAACATAATCGGAGGCTGCATTTTAATCGCCCTCGTTTATTGGTTTATATATGCTAGAAAAGAAAACTAGCTTCGTTAGCGTTTGACATAAAACCAAAGTAGCTCGTTCTTTTGTGCGTCAGCTAATTTGATAACGTTGCCCTCGATTTTTACCAATTTGCATTGACTTAAGTTTTTGAAAAAAAGTGCATCGAATGCATTGGCTTGAGCTGTTTCGCCCGCCATTCTGGTTACTCCAACTAAATCGATAACTAAAGGCGAAAACTCGGCAGTTGCACTTTTGTAGGAATATTTTCCAAAGCCATTATTTACACCGCTCGATGCTTCAAAAGACCCATCTCGATTGAATTTGAGCAAACCACCTCCGCCATGGCCGGGCTCAAAAACTTCAAATGCATTTCCGTTTTTAATTCCAATCAATCCATAATAACGTTCAACCATAAATTGCCCCTGCGTATCCGCCCGTCCATTGCTTGCCTTTTCTGGCGTTTTGTTATATGTAACACAGCCAAAAACTACCAAACAAAAGATAATCAAAAAAACCTTTTTCATTCTTTGCTCCATCTAAAAGATAAACATTGCTCGCTCAAAAAGATAACGCTTTAAACCGATTTTACAACATAAGAAGCGGCTGACCAGTTGCATCAAGTGTGTCGCGCCATAACACACCTTCTGGGTCAACTTTTTTTCGCTCACTGACAACTACCGCAATCGGTAAATGCACAAACTCTTGATGCACCAACCCGACAATCAATGCGGTTTTTCCAGCCATTGCCGCATGTGCTGCATTATTTCCCAGCCGCTCGCAATACACAGAATCGATAGGTGCTGCAACCGATGCTCGAATTTGATAACTCGGGTCAATGTACTTGATGTTTATCGTGATATTTTTTTCTTTGAAGTATTGGATTATTTCGTCTTTGAGATACACTCCGACATCGGCAAGAATTTTATTGCCAGACGCATCTTTGCCTTTGTCAGCGTTCAACAAATTTTGCCCCGCACCTTCGGCAACAACAACAACCGCAAACTTTTGTGCCAAAAGCTTTTTTTCGAGACTTTTCAAAAAACCATTTTCGCCATTCATTTCAAACGGAACTTCGGGAATAAGCACGAAGTCCGTTTCATGACTTGCGATTGCAGTTTGTGCTGCGATAAAACCAGATTCACGCCCCATCAGCTTAACTAAGCCTATGCCGTGTACTTGAGATGCAGCTTCAGTGTAACCAGCATCAACAGCTTCAGTTGCTTTACCGACGGCAGTGTCAAAGCCAAACGACTTGTCAATGTACGCAATGTCGTTATCAATCGTTTTTGGGATGCCCACAACCGAAATGTGCAGTCCACGTTTTTCAACTTCGTTTGCAATCGCTAATGCACCTTTGAGCGTACCGTCGCCACCAATCAAAAATAGTACATTGATTTTTAGCTCCTCGAGGCGGTTCACAATTTCGCTTGTGCGGTTTCCGCCACCGCGTGAAGTTCCCAAAATTGTGCCACCAAATTTGTGAATATCATTTACCGCGTCGGTGTTGAGGTCAACCATCGGAAAACCGTAGTCGTCTAAAAAGCCCTGATAACCATACTTAATGCCAGTGATTTTTTTTACCCCGTATCTATTTTGCAGGGTTTTAACAATCGCACGAATCACGTCGTTTAAGCCAGGACACAAACCACCGCATGTTGCAATGGCGGCATGAACTTCCGCAGGATTAAAAAAAATCTTTTCGCGAACGCCAGCTTTTTCAAGCAAAACCTGCTTATGGTTCGGCTCTTTACGATTTGCTAAAATGTGAAGCTTTACCGCCTCATCTTCAGTAACGTAGTTTGCGGCAAAATCGCCATCAACTTTTGAAAACAAAATCGGCGAAGTGATTTTGCATGCACCTAATGTTTTAATGCTAAAATCCATAAAATCTCCATTGCGGTTTGATAAATTCAGCTTTCATTTTAGTGGACTACATAAAAAACTTCAATAGTTCGAGTCGCACTTGCGTATTTCGTGGAAGGCTTTTTGCGTAAATGGTAAAAGCTTTTTAGTGTGGGGAAAGGCTTGTCGCATACTGTGCATCGCACACCGTTCCAATTGGTTTATCGCAATTTGTCGGAATAGGTGTGCGTCCTTTTTGCGGTTGCACTTTTGGGCTTTATTCAAAATAGCTTTGCAGAATGAGTTTAATTAAATCGATTGCACAAATTGTGTTATCGCAATTTTTCGATTGCCTTTGCATGGAGCGGGTTTGCCTTGAGGGTTTTCCGCCATTCAGCACGGGCTTTGAGTAAATCGCCAGCTTGCTCGTAAATCAAGCCTAATCCGTAATATGCGTCGGCGTACTTTTCGTCCAGCTGCAAAATGCTTTCGTACTCGGTGCGAGCTTTTGCACTGTTGCCCTCGGCTAAAAAAACTTCGGCGAGTTTAGCCTTGCAATTCAGTTTCAGCATTATGTCTTTTGCTTTTGAGGCAGCCTCGGTTAAATACATTTTTGCCTTTTCCAAGTTGCCAGTTTCAATATAACTTTTTGCCAAAGCGTAAAGCAAAAATTCGTCCGTATCATCCGACAAGTCGCTCGTAAATGCTTCAATCGCTTCTTTGTGTTCGCCCAAATATGAAAATGCCATTCCGCGAAATTTATTTAAATCGGGGAACTGTCCGCCTGCGTCAAAAACTTTGTTCAGGTATTTCAAAGCGAGGTCGTAATAAAAATAGCCTTTTTGGTAATAGGCTTTTCCGAGTATGTAATACAGGCGGAGTGCATCTTTTTGCTCGATAGTGTATAATGCACGGCGAAGTGAGATAATGCTCTCGTCCAAAAAGTCGCGGGCTTCCGTTTCGCTAGTTTGTGCCGAGGAAAGATAATACGCCGCAAATCCGTGCAAGGCTTGAACTGCCGCGTCGTCTTGGCGGCGTTCCAATATGCTAGCAGTTTGGTCGAGCACTGTCTTGTAGTCTTTCGCGTCCCAAGCTTTGAGCAAGTCGCTATTGGACGGAAGCTTTTCGTATCGCTTTTTGTACCTCAAGATAACAAAAGCGGTAAAAGCAAAAACCATTAGCAATATTGTCAAAAAAAACCATCGTTTTATACTTTTGTTTAACTTACTCATATCAGTCGTCCCAAAACAGAATACACAAAGGAGCAAAGAACGTGCGTTTACATAATCTCCAAAAACGGAATCAGTACCAAATGCATTGCATTTTGCAAAACAGTTTTGACGATTTTTACCAGCTCCAAACGGGTAACGGCAAGGTCAGCATTATCGCACGAAAGTATCGGGCATTCTTTGTAAAAGCGACTGAAGTTTTTCGCCAGTTCATAAAGGTAAGCCGTGATGACACTCGAATCGTACGTTTGCTGTGCCTGCAAAACTCGTGCGGGAAAAAGCTCAATTGTTTTGAGCAGTTCCCACTCAGTCTCATCGGTTAAAAGTTCTGGCTTGCACTTTCCGCTGCGAATTGTATCGGTTGCTTCCTGTTCGGCTTTTCGCAAAATCGACGAAATACGTGCCCCCATATATTGAAGATACGGTCCCGTATTTCCAGTAAACGACAGAGATTCTTTCGGATTAAAAAGCATATCTTTTTTCGGTGTAACTTGCAGCAAAAAATAATGCAATGCACCGAGAGCGATTTTTTCGGCAGTGCCTTCTGCGTCGTTTACAATTTCTTCTCGCCCCTTTTCCTTGATTTGCTCCAATGCACCTGCGTGCAAAGTATCAATTAAATCGTCGGCATCAACGACTGTTCCTTCGCGGCTTTTCATTTTGCCTTCTGGCAAATTCACCATTCCGTACGAAAGGTGATAGAGGTTATCCGCCCAGTCAAAGCCCAGTTTTTTCAGCACATAAAACAAAACCTTAAAGTGATAGTCCTGTTCACTTGCGACAACATAAATCAAGCTGTGAAACGGCCAGTCTTTATGACGCGAGATTGCCGTTCCAATGTCCTGCGTTATGTAAATCGACGTTCCATCACCTCGCAAAAGAATTTTTTTATCCAAACCGATTTCCGCCAAGTCAATCCAAATCGAGCCGTCCGCCTCTTGGTAAAAAACACCCTCAGCAAGACCTTTTAGAACTTCGTCTTTTCCCAAAAGATACGAATCGCTTTCAAAATACAATTTATCGAACGAAATGCCTGTCCGTTTATAAGTCTCACCAATTCCCTGCATCGTCCAGTCATTCATGGTACGCCATAGTTTCATCAACTCGGCATCATCGCCACGTTCCCAACTGCGCAACATTTCCTGAACTTCGCTACCTGCGTTAGGATTTTCCGTTTCGTATTTGTGAAAGGCAACATACATTTTGCCGACAAAGTGGTCGCCTTTTATGTTTTCGCTTTCGGGCGTTTTTCCATCTGCAAACTTTTTATATGCAAGCATAGATTTACAAATGTGCATACCGCGATTGTTGACAATGTTCACCTTAAATACATTTGCTCCGCTGAAAGCTAAAATCCGCGAAATACTTTCGCCGAGCGCATCGTTTCGTAAATGCCCCAAGTGAAGCGGCTTATTAGTATTTGGTCCAGAAAACTCAACCATTATATTTTTGTTTTTCAAGCTTTCATTTGAACCGTATTTTGCACCCTGCGACTGCACGGCTGAAAAAACCTTTTCGGCGATATTGCCTTTCGGTAAAAATATATTCAAATACGGACCAGTTGCCTTTGCCGTGCCAAGCGACTCGCCAGTTTGCTTTTGAAATTCGGCTGCAAGGTTTTCGGCAATTTTCGCTGGAGCTTGTTTGAAGGTTTTCGCAAAAGCAAACAGAGGTACTCCAACGTCGCCCATTTTGCTATCGGGCGGGTTCTCCAAAGTTACATCGTCAGGCGTAACCGCATCGGCAGCATCGGGCTTAAGCGTATTCAAAATTTCAGCAAGTTTTTGTTTTAGAGCTTCGCGTTCGTTCATAGTTTCCTCGCAATCATAAATTCCAGCAAATTATATTGGGCGGTGTTGAGTCAATTATTAGCACAACCGAGCTTGCATTATAACCGAATGAAGAAAAAAAATCCAGTGTCCCTTTCTTGACTGCACATAAATAAAGTTTGCTAAAAATACAAGAGTTTACTGTTCATAATTATTCTTTATTCACCGAGAGCTTATCCACGGGACGAATTAAATGCAACCTCGATTGCCTTTAATTCGTCCTACTTTTATCAAAAGCATTTTAGGCAGTTGCGGTTCAATAATTGACGACGTTTTTCAAAAATGTAAT
>CALAEM010000058.1 GCA_937890985.1 uncultured Treponema sp.
TTATATGGCTGGAACTTCGGCTGGCGAGGGCGGGATTTATAACACCGTAAACTTGAGTGTGTACCATTATGCTGGGCATCGGGCAGCGAAGCGATAGCGAGCTTCAAGCCAATAATCCGCTGAAGTATGTGAGCCCGGATGGTTGGTTAGCAAAATAAGTAAGCATTAAAACATTTTTATTCATTTGAGCCTATTGAAAATAGAATTTTAAATAAGGGACTTTTTGAGATTGTTTTTTAATAATTAAACTATAATATAATTTACATAACTAGTATAACACCCGCTTCAACTTGACATTGCGGATGAGTATTGTTGCAAATTAAGCGAATGTTATGTGCATAATTTAAAGCGTTGGGAAAGGATTAAAAATGTTATTAACTTATGGAAATATAAAAAAATCGAAAATTTTAAAATATATTTATTTATCTGATTGCAATGATGATGAGTACCGCAAAGCATTGCTTGAATATAATGAGTACATAGTAAAAAATTTTGAAGAATCTGATTTCATAAAAATATATAAATATTTGCATGATGCAAAAATATATCTGAAACAAATTAATGGAGACGTTGTAATTAAAGTTAACACTTATGATTCAGAGGAAAAGAAGCCAATTTATTTTGATATTATTTTTGAAAAAGCTAAAATTTTATCTTGGAACACTGTAAAAGAAAACGGTCATATTTCAAGATTAAATAAAAAATATAAACCTCAAGAGTATGGATACGAAGAATTTTACGAAGATAATGGAAAAAAATATGTTTCGTTGATTTTATTTGGAAATAATATTAGAAAAGGTTTGTATTATCCAATGGTGACTATTAATTATGAAAATATTAGAATCAATCGATAAATAAATTAGAATATGTATGTGTACAGAAGCCATTTCTAAATTGGACTTTTTCTCAAATGTAATATAAAGATGACTCTAATTTAATTTATGAATATAAAATAACCAATAATGTCGGCATATATTGACAAGTTAAGTTATGTATTAAACGGCTTTATACGTATCAAATTTTATAATGCATAACGTGAGTGCAAAACTATTTGGCTGACGCAAACAAAATATGCACTAATGCCTATATTAGCCTTTCAAAATATGAAAATATTATCATGTCATCTGCTATGGCGTAGGTCTTTTAATTATTTTACTAACATGTGAGTTAGCTCTTTTTATAAAATTTTGACTGTTGACTTTTTCAAGTTTGATTGCGGTTATAAAATAGCAAAGCAAAAAAACATAAACTATTATTACAGATTTGAAAATAAGAAACTATTGACATATAATTATTTTTTATGTATTATACTTGTATCAGATACAAATACAATATAGAGCAAAGAGGCGATAGAAAAATGACTTTGTCAATAGAAGCGATAAGAAATAGAGTCAGCGTGCGAACATTCGATAAAAAGATTGTTTCGGAATCTACGATTGGTGAAATCGATAAATATATAAATCAACTTAAAAATCCGTTTCAGGTGCCGATTGAATTTCGAGTATTAGATGCAAAAAAGTATGGACTGAGTAGTCCAGTAATCATTGGAGCGGAAATGTATGTTGCGGCAAAATATAAAAAAGCTCTAAATGCCGAACTTGCTTTTGGATATGCCTTTGAAAAATTTATACTATTTGCAGCGTCGTTAGGTTTAGGAACTGTGTGGCTTGCTGCGACGATTGATAGAAAGGCATTTGAAAAAGCGGTTGCATTAACCGAAGGTGAAGTAATGCCAGCGGTATCGCCAATAGGATATCCAGCAAAAAAACGTTCCATAAGAGAAAACCTGATGAGAATGGGAATGAAGTCCGATGACAGATTGCCATTTGAAACGCTATTTTTTAATGGAGATTTTCAGCATCATTTAAAAGAATCGGAAGCTGGTCAATTATTGCTTCCTTTACAAATGCTGCGTCTGTCGCCGTCTGCAACGAATAAGCAACCGTGGAGAATTGTTGCAGATGGAAACAAGATTCATTTTTACGAAGAAAAAACAAAAGGCTATGCGAACGAAACTTCTGGCGATATACAGAAAGTCGATATTGGAATTGCAATCTGCCACTTTGAAATAGCAGCGAATGAGAAAGGTTTAAAAGGAAGCATAATTCAAAACGATCCTGGAATTATAAAGCCTAACAATACGGAATATATCGCAACCTATGAATTGGAGAAGTAATTGGATACTAAATTTTCATCAGCGATTCATACCTTAATTTTAATATCGGCTGCAGAAACTCCAATGAGCTCTGAACAAATTGCAAACAGTGTGGGTACAAATGCTAGTTATATCAGAAAGCTTACAATGAGATTGAGCAAGGCAAAAATTATAGAAAGCCGTCAAGGTGTGAGCGGATTTGCTTTAAAGAAGACGCCAAAAAATATTACTATGCTTGACATATATAAAGCGGTCATGGGTGTAAACGATGTTCACCTTTTTGATATTCATCAAAATCCAAACGATCGATGTATTGTAGGGCAAAATATTAAACCTGTGCTATCGGGTATGTTTAAAGAAATGGAAAACAAAATTGCGATAAAATTAAATGCGATGACACTTGAGCATTGCATGAATATAATGAGATATAATATAAGCATTGTCAAAAAATGATGTTTTTAGAGGTTTCCTCATGCATTATAAAATGGTTTTATGTTGGTGTCATATCTTAAAATACGGAGGTATAATAAATGGCTAAATGCAAAGTATGTGGCTTCCGCCTTGCCGACGGATTGGCTAAGTGCCCAATATGCGAAGCGATGTCAGATAGTAAACAAACCAAAGGCATTGTGCACGATGTAGAGCGACCGAGATATTTTTGCCCATCGTGTAATGCAGAAATTATTTTTGAATATCGGTATTGTCCTGCGTGCGGGAAAGATTTATCCAAAGCAAAAAAAGTTTGATGTGCATGATAATGGTTGCGATAATAACATACACTGCAAAGTTCCTTTTCTTGCAACTAAAAAATTTTGCTATGAACGCGAGACAAAGCAAGAAGCATCAAATGTTTCAGATGGACTTAAAGAAACTCCACTTAAAGCGTTTAAGTACGAAATACTTGATGGTAGATATATTCTGACAGGGTTAACAAACACTTCCCTTAAGGATATTGTGATACCGAGAGTATTTTCTAAAATTGCTGGGAAAAAGATACGGATAAATGAGAATAAGTTTGAGTTTATTAGTGGTTTTACTTATCCAATAAAATTAGAAAACGTAATTATTCCTGATACGATTACTGAAATAGGCGATGGAGCTTTTGCTAAATGTAGAAATTTCACTGTTGCAATCATTCCAGACTCAGTTACCAAAATAGGTAAGGATGCTTTTTGGAATTGCCAAAATTTAACAAGTATAACCATTCCTAGTTCTGTTACTGAAATAGATGAACGTGCTTTTGAAGGATGTAGTAAATTGACGAGTATTACGATAGCTTCCGACAATCCTAAATATAAAGCTGAAGGCAATGTAGTTTACACAAAGGACGGAACAAATCTTATTTTTGCAGCAGGAGGCTTAACTTCCGTAAAAGTTCTTGATAATGTTACTACGATAGGTAGTTGGGCTTTCGCATATTGTAAATGTTTGAAAAATATAACCATTCCGAATTCCGTTACTGAAATATGTGATTATGCTTTTGCATATTGTGAAGGTTTAGAAAGTATAACCATTCCGAATTCTGTTACCAAAATAGGAAAGAGGGTTTTTACTTGCTGTCATCGCTTAACAAATATAACGATATCAAATTCTGTTACTGAGATATGTGATGATACTTTCAATGAGTGTAACGATTTAGCAAGCATCACCATTCCAAGTTCAGTTACAAAAATAGGAAAGAGGGTTTTCGCCTACTGCAAAGCTTTAACAAGCATAACAATTCCTGATTCTGTTACCGAAATAGGCGAGTTGGTTTTTGCATATTGTGGAAGTTTAGAAAGTATAAGCATTCCGAATTCTGTTACTAAAATAGATGCAGGGATTTTTTGGTGTTGTAGCGGTTTAAAAAGTGTAACTATTCCGAATTCCATTACTGAAATAGATGGCGCCACTTTTCGCGGATGTAGCGGTTTAACAAGTATAAACATCCCTAAGTCCATCACTAAAATAGGTTATGGTGCTTTTTCTGGTTGTGAATGCTTAACAAATATAACAATTCCTAAATCCGTTACCGAAATATGTGAGATGGTTTTTGCTGGTTGTGAATGTTTAACAAGTGTAACTATTCCAGATTCTGTTACCGAAATAGGTGGTGGTGCTTTTGTGAATTGTAACTCTTTAACAAGTATAACACTCCCGAACTCTATCACCAAAATAGATAGTGGGACTTTTTCAGGATGCAGAAGTTTAACAAGTATAACCATTCCTCGCTCTGTTACTGAAATATGTCAGCATGCTTTTTACGGATGTAAAAGTTTAGTAAGTATAACTATCCCAGATTCTGTTATTAAAATAGGTAATGAATCTTTTTTTAAATGCACTTCCTTAAAGTATGTTTCAATTGAAAACCAAATATTTAGAAAATACGATATGAGTTGCATATTTAGAGATTTGCCGAGTTTTGCGGAAATAAAAATCGGTGGAAAAGTTATGCTCAACATTGATTAAAACCTAGTGCTTGTTAGAAAAAAATGGGAACAATTTTTCTATATTTTATATGAATTTTGTCTAAAATTACAAGTTTTTTTCGGTATTTTCACGAGGCCATCTCGTGTAGTGCTGAAAGAGGTCATCTATTACGGCACAAATAGGCACCCTATTACGGACGTAATAGGGCATCGATTCTAGCCGTAATAGGCAGCCTATTGTAGCACTAGTAGATAAGCTATGACGGCAGCGGTATTCCAGCTGTTCAAATGACGGAAAGAAAGCACGGAGGGATAGAAAAATTTATGAATTTGGAGTATAAGCAATGCTATGAAACGTTGTGTACTGTACCTCACCACTTGGTTTCGAGGTTGCTGATTTGTTTAACATAATTGCGGAAAATACTATTTTATGCTAAAGGCAATTTATGATGATAGATGTCTTGAGTTTATATTTTTAAAAAATTACCCACTAAATTCTTTAAGGAAGGGAAAAAACAGCAATACCTTTTTCCTCTCCATACTCAATCGCCGTTTCTACCGCTTTAACAGCCTTCTCCAAAATAGACTTGCTTTCACGCCTTAAACTCTCGCTTTCGATGAGGAGCTTGCTTATCTGTTCCTGCTTTTCTTTTGCGATAATCGGAATTATTACATTTTCTATTTCACTCTTCTTCCAGTGGTTAATGATTGAGCCGCCTGCGTCCCTTTCTGCTTGCATTTTTACAGCTACGGAATTTAGCACTAATGTCAGATAATCCGGCAACACTCTCTTATCTTTAACATCAAGGTGTAGTATAGCAGATGATGTGATAATATCCTCATCTTTATTCATCTTGTAAGCTATACCGACAGTGCCGTCTTTTGATAAAAGTATCGTGTCTTTCTTTGGTCTAATGCAAGTTTTAAATTCATTCTCTGATAGATAAATACTCGTATCTGTTAAACCGAATTTCGTTAAGTCCTGTACTCTTATAAATGGTGTTCCTTTTGTCTGATAGCGTTCACTTCCCGGCTCAATCGACTTTTTGATTGTAACAAGATTGGATAACTTATCACAGTTGTTATCTGACAGTTTTTCAAATAGCCTGTCATATTTTTCTTGATAATATTCGCTATCCAATCTTCCGCTAACGCCGAATGTACTTTTAAGATTTTTGACAGTATAGTTTACAGATTTCAGATTATCAAACAAACCGATTTCTTCATAAAGCCTGAAGATTGCAAGGTTGATATAGTAGCTCGCTTGCTCCTTATAGTAGACAATTAGAGCCTGTTCTGTTCTGTTCTGTTCTAAGAAATTATGCGCCGCCTGCTCATCTTTGTCAATAGCTGTTTCAACACTTTTTGTAGAAATTTCAAGTAATTCTTTTGCTTTCTTGGAATACTCCATACTCTGCTTGATATAGCTTGCGATTTCATCTTGGACGCTCGTTTTAATACAAGGTATTTGTATTTTTAGTATATCCTTCGGAGAAATATTTGCTTGTACTCCTCCTGTTTGTATTCTCTCCAATTGATTTTTACCTATCATACTATTGATAATAAGAGAAAATACAACAGGATTGATATTTTTTGATTTTATTTTCATAATCCGTTGATTAACAACAGCTTTTATGTCATCTTGTACTATACAACTATTTCCAATCGTTCCTGACATAGAAACTAAAATATCATTTTTTTGTACTACATTTTCCGCACTCAAATCAATATCGTTTTTTGGTATTAAACTTGCACTTGAAATATCAAGTTTAAAATTGTTTATATTTGATATTTTTATAAGCACTATTCCATCTTTTTCTACATAACTATCACTTGAATATGGATAACCTGTTGTATAGCTATCTACAAAATTTGTAAATTCAGAACAACCATATTTAGTAATTTTATTTAATATTTCATCATACTTAGGTTGGTAATACTCGCTGTCCAGTCTGCCAGTTTTAAGGAAGCTTTCTTTCAAAGTTTTTATAGATACTTTTTCATTTGACGGATTAAAATTTTCAAGTCCCAGTTCGGAAATAAGGATATTTTGGGCTTGGATATATTTATTGTTGGCATTTTGAATATTTTCATATGCGGTAGAGTACATACTTGCTATGGTCTTTTGTATTCTTATGTCAAATTTAGGAATGTCTATTTTTCTAAATTTTGCAGGACTAAAGTTAACTTGATTACTTTGCATTGATTGTTTGTTTATTTGTTCTCTACCATATTTAGAATTAAGGAATGCAACTAATGTTTCAGGATTTATTTTTTCTATATCTGGGATTACCCGATACAAATAAGAGGCGAATACATAATGTGCATTCTCCATTACAATACCTGATCGTCCTACATAATTTGCATTTCCATTAGTTCTGCAAATCAAAACATCTCCCTTTTGAAGATAAAGACTTTCTATTTCTGTATCAGATAGTTTGCAACAAGATTTAGCAGGTTTTTCAGAAATAAAAGTGTCTTTTATTTCATTAAGCCTTAGTGTTGGAGTACCATCTCCATTTTCATTTAGCTCTTTAGATGTTCCATACTGAACCTTTTTTATTATACTTTCTCCTTTTGTCCGTTTGAGTAGTGATTAAGCTTTCTACACTATCTATCTCAGTTTGACTGAACTGCTCTAATTTATAATTAGACGCTGCGATGATTTTTGAAATTATGCTACTCATGTTACTTTTAATCTCCATTCACAAAGCTATCATTCCAAAACGCCTCATCGTATTCGTGATAGCTATTTGTTTTTATAACACACGTTTATCATTTTACGATTTTTTTATAAAATGCCTAGTGTAAAAATTTAATTCTTTATCTTAGCTTTATTATTTTTCTTATACCACCTACACATCACCGCAACGGCTAACACGAACGATAAAACATCTGCAAGCGGTTGCAATAAGTAGATGCCTGTTTTTCCGTAGAGTGCTGGCATAAGATAAACGAGTGGCACATAAAAAAATCCTTGTCGTGAAATTGATATGATAAGTGATGAAAAATAATTCCCGATGTTTTGCATGAACATACCGCTTACTGCAAAAAAACTTAATAGTGGCAACGAAAAACATTGCATTCTAAGGAGCGTAATTCCGGCAGCTATTACTTCATCATCGTTAGACATCAGGTGCAACATTTAGAAGCACTAATGCTACTGTAAGAGTAAGGTCTTTTTTAAGCTTTATATATGAATTGATTTTATTTTAAAAATGTTGCATAATTCAATATGCTGACAAATAGCCTAATTGATAATTCTGATGGCAGAACTCTTTTAAAATTTATACACGAGATTATGGCTGAGGCTGAACCGCTCGACGAGATTCTCATAGCTACTGGATACTGGGATATCCCTGGATTAAGTTTGCTTGCCAAAAGCCTTGATATATTTTTAAAAAAACCGAACACAAAGCTTAAAATTCTTATTGGCTCTGACCCGCTTTTTATGGCAAAGTATAATACAAAACCAAAATACAAGGGATTAAAATATCCTGAAGAATATATAAAAACCGACATAGAAGAAATAGAGGTAATTCCAGAATATGAAAATGCCGTTTCGTTTTTGCTTAAATATCTTGATGATCAAAACAAAATAGAAATCCATCTTTACAAAAAGAATGAAAATGCTAAAACTCAATTTTTACATGCAAAATCATACATATTTATCGGAGAACATCATTCATTCGGAATTATTGGAAGCAGCAATTTTACGCAGAACGGTTTGATTGGAAATGCTGAATTAAATTACTTGGAAGTAGATAGCAAAATTATTACAGCTGAACCAAAGCGGGGTAACTCTGAAAAAGGACATCAGTATTGGTTTAATGAAATGTGGAAAAATTCTGTTGATTGGACACATGAATTCTATGAGCAGATATTATTGCCATCTACAATTGGGAGAAAAGTGGCTGGAAATAAGATTGATTTTATAACGCTTTCACCTTACGAAACGTACATAAAATTGTTAATTGAAGAATTTGGTGAAATCATTAGTTTCGATGGGAAGATAAAACCTGAAGATTACATACCATCCGATCCTGACTTTAAACAGCTAAGATATCAAATAGAAGCCGTTAACCAAGGCTTTCAAATTATGAAACAACACGGTGGTTTTATCCTTGCCGATGTTGTCGGACTTGGAAAAACTTTCACCGCATTGATGATTGTAAAGCGGCATTTGCTGGAAACTGGCTTTCAACGTCCTGTTTTGATAATTACACCGCCTGCCGTCAAGCAAAGCTGGCTTGATTCGATTGAATACTTTGATAAAGCTGAATTAGATGTGCGAAAAATGAAACCGCATCTTTTTGTAACAACCATAGGCAGTCTTGAAAGCGACTCCACAAATGAATACTCGGCAGACAATGATTTTGATTTAACTTTTTCCAAAAAAGATTATGGGATGATTGTTGTCGATGAAAGCCATCGCTTTAGAAATACTGGAACAATTATGTACCAGAAGCTTGATGACTTAATTGGAACGGTCACACCGCATCCATATATCATTTTGCTTTCTGCAACTCCGCAGAATAATAAACCTGAGGATTTACGAAATCAGATTTATTTATTTCAACGCGAACACCGTAATTCGACTTTACACACTTTAGGTTCGTTCGGCAATAATCTTGAAGGTTATTTTGCAGAAAAGCAAAGAAACTATGACAAGTATATAAAAAATTTCAAAATAACATATGGTAAAAAAATTCCAAAAACAGACGAAGAAATTATAGAAAATAGAAAGGCATTAATTGCGGACAGTGAAGATATTCGTGCAAGGATTGTTAACCCTCTTATCATACGAAGAACACGAACGGATATTGAAAAATTTTATGCTGCTGATATGAAAAATCAAAATTTGAAGTTTCCAAAAATAAAAGCGCCGAAAGTGATTCTATACGAAATGAAAGAGGAACTAGGATTTTTGTTTAACCATACTATTGATGTTATTGCTCCGCAAGTGAGTCATGTGGATATTGACGAAAAAGGAAATCCTCTTTTGAATTTAGGCACTGTAGCAGGTGAAGATGGACTTGGGTATTATCGATATAGAGCATTGGAATTTCTTAAAAGTGAAGAACACCGTAAACTATATGAAGTTGGAAATATTACTGTAAGTGATACATCAACACGCCTTGCTCAAATTATGGAAATACTTTTGGTAAAGCGATTAGAAAGCTCGCAAGCAGCATTTAAAGAATCTCTCCATAACTTAAAAAGATATTCTAATAATATGCTTCGTATGTGGGAAGCAAATAAAATTTTTATTTGTCCTGATATAGATGTCAATAGAGAATTAAGTGATGACGCTATTAAAAAAAATGGAGGTTTCAAACAATGCCTTTTAGTTATTGCAGAAAAAGCACGAAAGGCGAACAAACGTAACTCAGGAGATGAAAAAAATGGACCGAACCAAGAGTATAAGCAAAAAGATTTTTTAGATACCTATATTCAAAAATTAAAAAACGATATGCGGTTAATAGAAGAACTTTGCTCAAAATGGGATAAACAGACAGATGATCCTAAAATAGAAAGATTTATCCGTATATTTGATAAAGAATTTTTTGATAAGCAAAAGAATCCTTTTCAAAAACTTATTATATTTACAGAGTGTATTGCGACACAACAAGCTCTTGTAAAAAAACTTAATAACTTTGCCGAAGAATTTAAAGTCCTTTCAATAACAGCGTCAAATCGTGACAAAATGAAGGATGTCATTGCTGCAAACTTTGATGCAAATTACAAAGGTGCTCAAAAAGACGATTATCAAATTCTCGTAACTACTGATGTTTTAGCAGAAGGTGTAAATTTACATCGAGCAAACTCAATAGTGAATTACGATTCACCGTGGAATGCAACCCGTCTTATGCAGCGGCTTGGACGAATTAACCGTATAGGATCAGAAGCAGATGAAATATGGCACTACAATTTTTATCCTTCAACTCTTGGCGACAATCAAATCAATTTAAAGAATAGAACTTATGTAAAACTTCAATCCTTTCATGAATTGTTCGGTGAGGATAGCCAAATTTATTCGATTGAAGAAGTTGTAAAGAACTTTGGTCAACTAGAGTTTGTACATAATTTTGAAGAACCAGAATCTCCGCTTATGCCATTTATTACAGAGTTGCGTAATTTCAAAGAACAGCATTCCGATAAATATAACGAGATTAAAGCTATAACAAAACTCGTAACATCCTGCGTTAAAGATGAGAATAAAAGAGCATTTTCACATGTAAAAGAAATTGAAAAAAACAATTCACCAAAGACTAAGTTGTATATTTCAAATCAAAACCGTGAAACAAAACAAATCGGGCAGCTTGAATTCTTTGAAGCATTAAAACCGCTTATACAATCTGATGCAGCGTCGACAGCAA
>CALAEM010000059.1 GCA_937890985.1 uncultured Treponema sp.
TTAAAATCCGCCAAGCGGATTTTAAGTTCTCCCGTGAGTTGCACTTTCGGTGAATGGTGGCAAAAGATAGTTGGAAAGGTGCGGTTGATGATTTTGAGGGCAGCAAAGGCTTTTTATTTTTTTGAAATTAGTATATAGTGAGTGCATGAGTTATGATGAAAAAAAACGGCTTGTCGATATTGTGCTGTGCTTTTGTTTGATGGGCTTTCTGATTTTGTTGGATCAGGTTACAAAGATTTTTATTGTTAAGGTTTGTGAACCGTATCACGTGTATAAAAGTTTTTTTGGCGATTTGATTAATATCCGCCTTGTTTATAATACTGGTGCGGCGTTTAGTTTGGGAAGTGAGTTAACTGGTTTTTTGCATTTGTTTACGTTGTTGATTTTGCCGATTATCGGATTGTGTGCAATTATGTTTTTTGCAATTCGCTCCAAAGACCTTTCCGTTAAGCAGAGGTTTTATATTTTCGGGATTTTGGGAGGCGGAATCGGCAATTTGATTGACAGGATATTTCGACCAGAAGGCGTTGTCGATTTTATCGATGTGAAGTTTTTTGGGCTGTTCGGTATGCAGCGATGGCCGACGTTTAATGTTGCCGATTCGATTGTGATAATTTTTGGTTTTTGTTTGCTTGTTTCGATTATTCGCTCGGAATTAAAGCAAAAAAACAATCGGTAGCTGAAGTGAAATAACTGCCATTCACAAACGAGCCGCTCATTTCGCAAGAAGTGAAAATCAAGCATCTATGAATGTAAACAAACAAATAAAAAATAAGCACATTTTGCGGATTCAGCCAGTGATTTCGCCAGCTGAGCTTTTGGCGAAGTTTCCTGTTTCACAAAATGCATACGAGCATATTGCTTCATCGCGTAAAATTGTGGAAAATATTTTGCACAAAAAAGATGAGCGCTTTTTAATCATTGTGGGGCCTTGCTCTGTGCATGACGAAAAAGCTGTAATTGAATTTGCACATCTTTTGAAACAAGCTCAAATCGATTTTGCTGATAAGTTTTTTTTTGTGATGCGACTTTACTTTGAAAAACCTCGCACTTCGCTTGGATGGCGTGGGCTGATTGTTGAGCCAGATTTGGATGGATTTATAAATGTCGAGCGAGGTTTGAATCTCGCACGCAAAATTGCCTGTGAAGTTGCCGAACTTGGTTTGCCAATTGCGACTGAGTTTTTGGATCCAGTTGTGCCGCAGTATCTTTCCGACCTTGTGAGTTGGGCTTCCGTTGGGGCTCGTTCTGTAGAAAGCCAAATTCACCGAGAACTTGCTTCTGGACTTTCGATGCCTGTTGGATTTAAAAATGCAGTTGACGGCGACATAACGCCAAGCGTTAATGCGATTATCTCGGCAAGGCAGCCACACGGTTTTTTGGGAATCACCGAAGGGGGCGTTTCCGCGATTATGCACACAAGCGGTAATAGCGGTGCGCACCTCGTTTTGCGTGGGAGCGAGCAAAAACCGAACTATGATTTTCAGTCAATTCAAAAAGCGATTGGCACATTGCAAGCTAATCGGATTGATACGGGTTTGCTTATCGATTGCTCCCACGGGAATTCAGGCAAAAATGCTGAGCAGCAAATAAAAGTTTGCACCGAAGTTGCGACAATGCGTTGCAGTTCAGAACTTGGAAAACATATTCGGGGCGTTATGCTTGAAAGTTTTTTGAAAACAGGTTCTGTCGCCCCGAACGAAAGTCGAGTTCCTCAGAATTACGGAGTTTCCATAACTGACGAATGTCTCGGTTGGGACGCAGCACAAAAACTCTTCGCACAAATTTATCTCAAGTTTAATTGCTAAAAGATAAGATTTTAGCGATTGGTGAGAGCTTGGATAGTTTTATCGTTTTTACGCCAATCTTTGTCTACCTTTACCTGGAGGCTCAAAATAATGTGGTACGAAAAAATTTCGTGCAAGGTTTTGAGGCTTTCCTGTTTAATTTTGGTGATGACGCGAGCGTTTTTACCGATGAGAATGCCTTTTTGACTTTCGCGTTCCACGCACAAAAGTGCTTTGACATAAAGCTCTTTACCATTGGGTTTCATTTTCATTTCATCGATTTTCGCATAAAGTGCATGCGGTACTTCTTCGCGGGTGTTTTCGATTGCTTTTTCGCGAATGATTTCGCTGATGCGGAATGCAACATCTTGGTCGGTGTAAAAGTCCGCTGGATACATTGGCTCGCCAGATGGCAAAAGTTGCATAAGCGAAGCAAGGACAGCATCGAGGTTGGTTTTATTCTTTGCAGAAATTTCGAAAAATCTATTTTCGGAAATCACAAGCGGAAAATTTTTTTCCACCAATAATTTCGTTACTCCGACTTGAGATTTTTTATCATCGATTTTATTTAACGCAACAACAAGTTTTTTTTCTGCATCTTGCACCTTGAGAAGCTGAAAAATTTTTTCTTCTTCACTGCCAATACTGCGAGTTGCGTCAATGAGGTATAGCACTGCATCAACATCTTGAAGTGCCGACACGGAAACGTTTCGCAACTGCTCGTTAAATTTTTTGTCGCTTTCGTGCAAGCCAGGCGTATCCAAAAAAAGGATTTGCCCTTCCGCATTGTTGACAATCCCGCGAATAGTGTTTCGGGTTGTTTGCGGAATGCTTGAAACTATTGAAACTTTACCTCCGCATACTGCGTTTAGGAAAGTGGATTTGCCTGCTGACGGGCGGCCTACTATCGTTACGATTCCGCTTTTGGTATTTGTCTTTTTGTCTAATTCATACATTGCGGTATTATAGCTTTTTTCAAAAAAAAAGTCCGCACATTATGTGCGGACTTTCGCTCAATGCACAAGGTTAATGTGCAAGATGCATTCGGTTATTTAACTTTATAGCGTATTGTTGAAAAGGTTTCACCGTCACGCTCAATTTCAAACCAAACTTCTTTGCTGCCTTTTGAAAGCTCAGCGTAGAAATCTTTTAAGTTTGCAACACTTACGTCATTTACTTTTTTGATAACGTCGCCTGTTTTTAATCCCATTGAAACGGCTGGCGTTTTCGTACCCATACCTGCGACCACCACTCCGTTTTTGTTTTTGAGGTTTAGCTCTTTCGCAATTTTGTCGGTAATCGGATACGGCGAAAATCCTGGCCAAAGTTTCGACGAGTCGGTAACCATATTTTCGTTGCGTTCTTCGATTTTGACGGTAAGCTCGATTTGCTTGCCGTTACGGATAACCGTAAATTTTGCGTTTTCCCCAGCGTGTAAATCGCCGACGTCACGCACCAAACTATCATAGCTTTTTACCTTTTTGCCATTCAGTTCAATAATAAAATCACCTGGCAAAATGCCACCTTTGTGTGCAGGCGAACCGATAAACAACTGCACAGCCAAAGCACCTTCTTTTCCCTTGATGCCTAAGCTTTCGAGAAGTTCTTCCGAGCTTGACGCTAGTTGAATGCCAAGCCAGCCATACTTCGCTTGACCATAAGTGATAAAGTCATCGATAGAACGTTTTACGTTGTTGATTGGTATCGAAAAACCCAATCCCTGCGAGCCTCCGCTCGATGATGCAATCCAGTTGTTCACGCCGATAACTTCACCGTAGATATTTACGAGAGGCCCGCCAGAGTTGCCCTGATTAATTGCGGTGTCCGTCTGCAAAAAGTCGTTTATGTTTTGGTTGTCGGGTCCGCCTGACCGTCCGACTGCACTGATAATACCGTTGGTAACTGATGATTCAAATCCCATCGGTGAACCAAACGCAAAAACAGGGTCGCCAACTTTTACCGTGTCCGAGTCGCCAAGAGCGATCACTGGCAATTCCTTGTCGTATTCAAAGGAAATCATCGCAATGTCTTTGCGGGCATCTGTTCCGACTAGCTTTGCTGAAACGTGTTCTTCATTATTTAAGACAACCGTAATATCAGTCGCATTGCCAATCACGTGTTGATTTGTCAAAACATAATATGTGTTGCCTTTTTTACGCACGATAAAACCAGAACCCAAAGCTTCGGATTTATATTCTCGCTCAGAGTCACCATCGTTTCCATTGTTGCCCCAACCGAAAAAATCAAACGGAAAATTGTAGCTTTGTGTTTTGACTTTTTTTGTTTCAACAACTGTGATTGTTACAACGGAAGGTAAAACATAAGCCGAAACCTCACGATTTGCTTTTTGTAAACTTTCCAAAAATGAAACGGATGAACTTGAAATTTTGCCACTAACTCCAGAACTAGCATAAGCTGTTGATGTATTTGCATCGCCATTGCTTGAGCAGCGTGCAGAAATTAACGTGAGCGACACCGCAAAAAAAACCAAACCTAAAAATAACCGAGAACCTTTGCTAAAAATTTTCATACTATTTTATTCTCCTTCAGTGTTTTTACACTTGACTGAAAAACCCACAACCTTGCATCAAAGTTACAAAACGAAAAACCACGTGCTGTAATTGTGCAATGTTGAGTTGCGGCAAGCCTAGTTTTTTTTTCTTGTTTTTGGTATTCTGCATAAGTTCATGAAACAGTTTTTTTTTAGTTGCATTCTTCTTTGTATTTTGTTGTCCGCTGCCGCACAGGAATTTTTAGTAGGAACTGATTCCGGGCTTTATGATATCGCTGGTGTGCCGTATCAAATTTTTTCCAGCGTTGCGGTATACTCGATTAAAAAAAACGGCGATGTCTATTTTTTTATCACCGATAAAGGCATTATGAAAAGCAAAGATTTAAAACGCTACAGTTTTTTGTCTGAAGGCTTGCCCAAAAAGACGCTTAAGCTTGAGGTCGGCGGAAAATTTCAGCTGGTTGAAAAAACACAAAAACTCAAAGATTTGGCATTTCATCCCGACGACGAAAATATTTTTGTAACAGCAACAAATTCCGCCGTTTTTTTGACGGTGAATGGAGGCGTAACCTGGCAAAATTTGGGAAGTTACGGTAACGCCAACGGAATTAAGTCCGTAGCGGTTGCGACATTGCCAGATGCGAAAGGCAAAAACCAACTGACGGTGTTCGTCGGAACAGGCGTATATGGACTTGCGTGGAAGCAGCCATTTGTGAGCAATGTGTGGCACGATGCAAATGACGGACTTGCGAAGGGGCCGGAAAGTCCCGATGAAATTTCGGATATTCTGGTGTGTAAAGATGCAACTGGACGACAGGAAATTTTCTTGGCACAAACTTTCAAGGGCAGACTTTATAAATTTAACTGGAAATACAAACTTGCTGTCTTAATCGACAACAAAGACAAAACTATATCGTCGGCAAAGTATTTGGATAGCTTGAATTATACGTCGACTGTTTTAGCAGGCGTTAAAGAAAACGAAGTTTTTGTAACGCCAGTTTTGTTTCCGCAAGTTTTTCCAAACAAGTTTTACAATCAGTTGTCGCGGCAAATCACTAAATCGCTCACGGATATTAAGTTACGCTCTGCGGGCATTTTTGACACATTGCAGTGTGCGTTTATTGGGAAGGACGTTTTTAACCTCCATGATGACATTGAATTAAATGAGCTTTTTACCTTGCGTCTCAATGAAAAAAAATCCGAATATGCCGAGCGTGCAATTTCAAAAAGAGCAATTTATATGCCACCACATAAGGTTTCGGAGTTTGATGAGTATCTTTCGCTAATGAAAAAAAATAACTTGAACGCTTTGGTGATTGATATGAAAGATGACTGGGGAATTATTCGGTACAACTCGCACGAGCCTAATATCCTAAAAGTCGGTGCCGTGAAAAATACGATTATCTTGGAAGACTTGGTTAAAAAAGCGAAAGAGAACGATATTTATTTGATTGCTCGATTGGTTATTTTCAAGGACAAAGCTTTGTACAACTATGCAAATGGAGCGTACGCGGTGAAAGATTATACTAGCGGGCAAAGTTGGGCTGGCTACGATGTCAACAAAGACGGCTCACGTGATTATTATTATGAGTATTGGGTTGACCCATACAACGAAGCTGTCTGGAAATATAACGCCGCCATCGCAAACGAATTGGTTTCCCGCGGTTTTGACGAAATTCAGTTTGACTATATCCGTTTTCCGACCGACGGCGACAATTTGCGCAACGCCTACTATCCAGCAAAAGCCCCCGCGATGGATAAAGAAAGTGCGATTATGTCGTTTTTATCGTATGCCCGCAACCACATAAAAGCACCCATCTCAATCGATATTTATGGAGCGAATGGCTGGTACCGAACTGGAGCACGCACCGGACAGGAAGTCGAAATGATTTCCGAGTTCGTTGACGTTATTTGTCCGATGTATTATCCGAGCCATTTTGCCCAAAGCTTTTTAGCCTATGAGCCACGCCGCGAGCGTCCCTATCGAATCTACTACCAAGGCTCGTACCGCACAAAGTACATCAGTCGCAACAAAGCGATTGTCCGCCCTTGGGCACAGTGCTTTTTTATCAATGTTTCGTACGACCGCGAATTTTACGGGGCGTATTACATCAAAAGTCAGGTTGACGCATTGCACGACGCAATCGACGAGGGCTTTTCGTTTTGGAACACAATCGGAAACTACTCTGACTTGCCCCCGCTCACAAAGTAAAGTGTTGCACAATTATATTTATTCACCGAATGAGCAGCCGATGTGGAGCCTTAAAATCCTTGTTGATTTTAAGGCTCCTATCCTGTACCGAAACATTTTAGGAATACTCACATTGCTCAAACCCGCCTCTTGTAAAAATATCGGTAAAAAGTTAGTATAGCGGTTTACGAGGGATTTATGTCATTTGTTCAGCTTTCAAAAGTGAGTTTAGCTTTCGGCGTGCGAGATATTTTAAAGGATGTTACGCTCATTTTAACGAACGGCACAAAGGCGGCTTTAACTGGTGCTAACGGTGCAGGAAAATCAACTCTCATGAAAATTATCGCTGGTATCAGAAGTTTTGACGACGGCGAAATTTCGCTTGAGAGGGGAACGCTTGTGTCGTATTTGCCACAACACGGAATTGTGCATTCAGGTTCGTCGCTTTACGATGAAGCCGAAAAGGCCTTCACAAAGGCACGCGAAATTCTTGCCGAGATGGACGCAGTTGGTGCAGAGCTGGAACGCGAAACAAATGAAGCCGCACAAAAACGTCTTGCCGAAAAGTTTGACAGCCTGCAAGTTTCCCTCGAAGAAAGCGGTTGGTATCGGCGAGAGTCTCTCATCCGTGAAGTACTCGCAGGTCTCGGATTTTCTTCGCACGATTTGTCTCGCTTGACGGATGAGTTTTCAGGCGGTTGGCAAATGCGTATCGCGTTGGCAAAAATTTTGCTACAGGGAGCCGACATTCTAATCTTGGACGAGCCGACAAACTACCTTGACTTGGAAGCACGCAACTGGCTTGAAAATTATTTGCGAAATTTTAAAGGCGGATTTTTGCTTGTCAGCCACGACCGCTATTTTTTGGACACGTGTGTAACCGAAACTTACGAGCTTTTTAACGGCAAGCTCACGAAGTACACGGGAACTTACACAAAGTACGAAGCTCAACGCGAACAGGAATTAGCACAAATTGTCAAAGCCTACAATGAGCAGCAAGAAGAAATCAAACGCACTGAAGACTTTATCCGGCGATTCCGCTATAACGAAAGCAAAGCTGCAATGGTTCAAGATAGAATTAAGCGTTTGGAAAAACTTGAGAGAATTGAAATTCCCGAACAATTCAAAAAGGTTAAATTCAAGTTTCCCGAAGCTCCTCACTCAGGAAATATTATTTTGAAATTGGAGCATATTTCAAAGCGTTTCGGTGACAAGAATGTAATTTCGGATTTTAACTTTATTTTAGAAAAGAACGAACGCCTTGTTTTAGCTGGAAAGAACGGAGCCGGCAAGTCAACGCTCTTGCGAATTATGACAGGCGTGGACAAGGACTTTGAAGGTTCGCTCAAAGTCGGTGCAGGCGTTGACATCGGATATTTTTCGCAAGACTCGGCAGAAAAACTCACGAGTAATTCTTCCGTTATTGAGTTGTTGGAAAGTGAAGCACCGCTCGAATTGATTCCAAATTTGAGGAATATGCTTGCGGCGTTTTTGTTCCGAGGCGACGACATTTTCAAATCAATTTCGGTTTTGTCGGGCGGTGAAAAAAGCCGCATCGCACTTTTGCGTCTTCTTTTGAAAAAGCATAATCTTTTGGTGCTGGACGAACCGACCAACCATTTGGATATGCACTCGCAAGATGCTCTACTTGATGCACTGAAACACTTCGGAGGCACGATTATTTTTGTTTCGCACGACAAAGGATTTATACAAAAACTTGCAACGCACGTGCTGGAACTCACTCCGCCGAGTGAAGAAAACTTTTTGTCTGCGTCAGTGATTAAAAATTATCCTGGAACGTATGACTATTATTTATATGCGGCGGAATCGGAAAAGACAAATGCGCGTGCAACTATTGCGGAGCATTCTGCGGCAGACACACAAAGCAAAGCCGCCAACGAAAATGCTAATCACTATGATGCGAGCGAAGCGGTGAATAAAAAAATACTTTCATACGCCGAACAGAAAGAGCTTCGAGCAAAACGGCAAAAATTGGAGCGTGAAGAAAAAGCGTTGATTGCAGAAATAGAAAAAACTGAGACGCAAATTGCCGAAGCACAAAATTCTTTTTCAAGTGCGGAAGTTTATTCCGACGCGGCAAAAAGCAAACGGGTTGCAGCCGAGATTGCGGCGTTGAAATCACATCACGAAAAACTTTTGGAAAACTGGGAAACTCTTTCGAAAGCTCTCGGTGAATTGATGCCGCCTTGCAAGTAAACACCCTGCAAAGACGGCATCGATGTTTTTCGTCAGACTAATTTAATCGTTGCAGTTATAATCAACACGTTGAATAGGTCGATAAAAAGAGAGCCGACAATTGGGACGACAAAAAACGCCAACTCGGAATATCCGTACTTTTCGCAAATCGCACTCATATTTGCCATCGCGTTCGGCGTGGCGGCAAAACCGAAGCCGATGTGACCTGCCGTGATAACGGCTGCATCGTAATTTCGCCCCATCACAACATAAGTTACAAAACGTGCAAAAAAGTACATCAACGCAATTTGCAATGTGAGAGTTAAAATCACTGGTAACGCTAAACTTGCAAGTTGCCAAAGCTTCAACGAAACCAATGCCATACTTAAAAAAAGATTTAGCGATATGTTTCCGATTGCGTCAACTTCATCCATATAAACGGTAAACATTTTTGTACCGTCAGCGATGTTCCGCAAAATAGCTGCAACAATCATTGTGCCAATGTAAATTGGGAATTTCGCACCGCTGAACATTCCGTTAAATGCATTTGTGATAAAAAGCCCGAAACCGCTTGCGATAACAAGAAGCATAAAACTAAAAAGCAATTTTTCGCTATCCAACGTTTTTTCGGTTTTTGCAAGAGAGTTGTCAACGTCGCCGACACTGTGCGGCTCGCTGATAACTTCGCTCTTTGTGTCGAAAAAATCTTTTGTCGGAATGTATGTTGCACGGTTTGCACGATTCGGCAAAAAACGAAACTGCGGTGCACGCTTGAGAATTTTCGTTTCCTTTATGATTTTGCCAGAAGGCTCAACTTTCAATGTCGGAGCGTTTTCACGCTTTGGAAAGTTGTACTTTGTTATGATATGCCCGACAATCGGCCCCGCAATCAAGCAACTTAAAATCGAGCTGCACGTCGGAATCGCAACTGCAAGCGACAAAGCTCCAAGCGAACCGTCTGGGTCAACAATCGGGGCAAAGGCAGCGGCAGTTCCGAAGCCTCCAGTTAAACTTGTTGAGCCGAGCATAACTGCAAGCGAGCGGTTAAACCCGATGAGGATTGCCGCTCCTTGTGCAATAACATTTTGCAAAACTGCAAGCAGCACTGCACAAAATAAAAACTTCACAACGTTTAAGCCGCCTTTTTTCAAAATCGAAAAGCTTGCATTAAATCCGATGGACGTAAAAAACATCACCATCCAATAATCTTTTAGCGTTGTGTCAAAGTGAAAACTAAAAAGTTTTGTCATATAACCGAAAAGCGAAATAAGTGCAAAAAGCAAACCTCCGATAATCGGTGCGGGAATGCAAAACTTCTGAAAAAACTGGACACGCTTTTTTATTTGCTGTCCGATTAAAAGCCAAGCAACGGCAAAACCCAACGACTGAAAATTATTCATGATAATTTCCATAATTTCCTCCAAAATTTTATCACAGGTGAAAATTGCCTTGACAAATTTTTTCACTCGTGATATAATGCTCTTGCGATTTCGGTTATTGGTTCGACTTTGATTTCGTGGAAACGAAGTTGAAGTTGATTAAAAGGGAATCAGGTGTGAAACCTGAGCAGTCCAGCTGATGTAAAGGAATAGCTTTAGTTTATTATCCACTGGTATTATTTTGATAGAAACCGGGAAGGGAAACTACAAGTGTTGAAGCCTAAGCCATAATACCTGCCTCTAGCTTATGAGAAGACCACTGCACCTCGGTGCGGTAACTTCGCCTTGCATTGCCACTGGGATTTGGTCGTGCAAGTAGTGTTGCCATTCAAGTTCACAACAGTTGAGTGGTATTGTACACTTTTTAACTTTTTATGTCTAGACTAACGTCCTTAAAGTTTGCGTTTCTTATGACCGAAGTCGCTCTTTTTTTCAAGACTCTCTATTTTTAATTTTACGATTTTTCACCAAAGCTAATCTTCTTAAATCATTATGTTAGGCTGCAAATCAATTTGCGGTAAACTTAACGAAGCTGTTGTAGTAAACTTTCTGCTAGGTAGTTTTGACTGTCGAGCTGAATAGCATATTGCAAAACACCTTTCGCACGCGCATACTGCTGCAATTCAACGAGGATTTCCGCAATGCGAAAGTGAATGCGACTTTTTTCGCTATCATCTGACGCATAATTTAGAGCTTCGGTGTATCCGTCTATAGCATCGGCACTTTCGCCGAGCAGTGCCTTTGTGCATGCGTAGTTTACGCGTGCCGCACAATCCAAGCCAGCGGTACCAAAAGCCGCTTCGTATGAAGCGAGGGCTTTTTCGGTGTCCCCGACGATGCTTGCATGAACGCCAGCATAAAAAGCGTCAACGCCACTTTTGCCAGTTTCGGCAACGGAAAAAGCCGTGTTAAAATCTCGCAGGTTGCAAAAGTAC
Source organism: uncultured Treponema sp. (assembly GCA_937890985.1). Taxonomy (GTDB): domain Bacteria; phylum Spirochaetota; class Spirochaetia; order Treponematales; family Treponemataceae; genus Treponema_B. The sequence continues at coordinate 11,061 of CALAEM010000059.1, forward strand.
CACTTTGCGAATTCTCTTGCGGTTGCATCGTTTGGATTGGCTTCTAAAATCTGCCAGATTTCCGCCCTATACGTTTGAAAATTCGGCTCGCGCTTGATTTTCAAACGAAGCAGCTCCAGTGCAAAGCGGCAATCTTTTGAGGTTGCGGCTTTTTCCTTCAAAAGAGTTTCAGGCTCCAATGTAAAAAATTGCCCCTGCAAAGTTTCCGCTTCCATATCCGCAGAATACAGCCCGCTTTTTTCCAGGACGCTTTCGGCATCCTGTAAGGCTTCCGATTTTTTAGTTTTTGCAGACGCGTCTCGGTAGGTGGCATAATCTCTCACATATCTAGCGGTTGCAGGGTAAAAATCTGGAAAGTTTTTCACGCATTCAACGAGGGCTTTTGAGCGTTCGTAAAAGTCAGAACCTGTCAAAGCCAAATCGTAAAAAACGGCAGGATTTCCGTCGGAAAATCGGTCTGCGTATTCTGTCCAGTATGCACGAGCTAACTCGGTTTCGCCCAAGCCATAATGCCCGTCTGCCGCCAGCAAAATATGTGCCTTTGCATTGTCAAGCAATGTTTGATTTTCAGGGTCAGCATCGTATTGTGCCAAGGTGTAAGGAAGCTCATCGAAAATGACAGAAAAATATCCCAAATCAAAAGCGAGCACCGACCAAAAATAAGGATACTCGGAGGCGGCACCTTTGAGTTCTGCACGGAGCGTGAGTGCATCTTTTAGGCGACCGTTTGATATTTGTGCCAAAGCTGCATCGACTAAAAAAGCTTGAACGCCCGTTTCATAAAATGCCGACATCAAAAAAGCGTAATCGAGGTTTTTGCTTCTGGGTTTTTCGGTGCTTTTAAGTGCAAACTCGACGGCGAATGACTCGTACGCCGTTCCGTACAAGCGGGAAAAATACGGCCTCGCAGATTCGTATGATTCTGTTTCAACGGCAAGCTGCACTAACAATGCAATAACTCGATTGTCCTCCGTAACCTTTGCACCTTTGAGAGCCGTTTGAAACGCCGCACTTTTATCTTGTAAGTTGTACTCGCGTTTCGCGACGCTCAAAAAAGCTTCGGGGGTTTTAGCCTTGGCACGCAACTTTTGTAAACGAGCAAGACTGCCATCGCGTGTTGCCTCGGCTGCGTATTCGTCGTAAGCGGTTAACTCGCGCTGAAAGTTATCACCTTTTTTGCTGCAAGCGGTGAATGCTCCAAAAAAAATAATGCCACAAACAAGCGTGAAAATCTTTTTACGAAATTTGTTTTTGAAATTACTTTTGTGCATAAATCACCGTGCCACTATTTCTCGAAAGCTTCGTTTTTACGTATTGCATCTAAAATCCCGTTTACAAATTTATATGAATCATCATCTCCGTAATCGTGTGCGATGCTCACCGCTTCGTCAATCACGATTGAAGCTGCAATGTCTTTTTGAAACAAAAGCGAGTAAACGCTCATCCGCAAAATCGCCTTGTCGATGCCGTTGATGCGTTCAAATTCCCAGCCGCGTAAATATTCTGTAATTTTTGCATCGATTGCTACGATGTTCTCGAGAACGCCAGAGAGTAAAAGACGCGGAAAAGCAAAATCGGTTTCGGCACAGGTAGCATTTACTTCTTTGTCTAACCAGCAAAATTGTAAAAGCTCTTCAAGCGGTTGGCGTGATATTTCCCATGAGAACAAGGCTTCCATTACCAAAATGCGCGATTTTCTTCCTGTCTCTTATACACATCTGACGCTGCCGACGAATA
>CALAEM010000060.1 GCA_937890985.1 uncultured Treponema sp.
GGATGGGCGAATTAAAATCCTTGCAAGGATTTTAATTCGCCCCGTGGATAAGCTTAAGCCGTTTACAAGTGCAACACAAAAAATAGATATGCACGAAATCAAAGCCTTGATAGGTTTATTTGTTGATGCCTACCATGTTGAGGATAAAGGCGTACTCGAAAGCCGTGTCTTTAATTCTGTCATAGCGACCTGTGGCACCGCCGTGGCCTGAGTCCATATTCATGTGGAGGATTAAAATGTTATCGTCGGTTTTTTTCGCACGAAGCTTTGCAGTATATTTCGCAGGCTCATGGAACAAAACTTGCGAATCGTTTAAGCCGCCAGTTACAAGTATGTGCGGATAATTTTTCGTGTCGATGTTATCGTACGGAGAATACGAAAGCATGTAGTCATAGTATTCTTCTTCGTTTGGGTTGCCCCACTCTTCGTATTCGCCTGTTGTCAGCGGCAATGAGTCGTCAAGCATAGTTGTAACAACGTCGACAAACGGGACAGCGGCAACGACTGAGTGGAAAAGGTCAGGTCGCATATTTGTAACGGCTCCCATAAGAAGACCGCCTGCACTTCCGCCCATGATTGCAAGCTTTTTGGAAGAAGTGTATTTTTGAGAAACCAGGTACTCGGCACAAGCGATAAAATCAGTAAAGGTGTTTTTCTTTTTTAAGAGCTTTCCGTCCTCGTACCACTTTTCGCCCATGTCGCTTCCGCCTCTGATTTGTGCAATGACATACACAAAGCCCCTTTCGACGAGGCTATAAACGCTCGGACTGAAAAAAACGTCTGAGCTTGAGCCGTAGCTTCCATAAGAGTAAAGAAGGGCGGGGGCTGAGCCGTCTTTTTTTAAGCCTTTTTTGTAAACTGCCGCCATAGGAACTTTTACGCCGTCCTTTGCAGTTGCCCAAAGCCTTTCGACAGTGTAATCATCTGGATTAAAGCCCGACGGAACTTCCTGCTGTTTTAACAAAACCGATTTTCCCGTCGATACATCGTAATCGTATATGCTTGTCGGACGATTTAGCGACGTGTAAATATAGCGAATCTTATCGGAAGCGTATTCGGGGTTTGAACCTAAATAAGCCGTATAAACTGGCTCTGGGAAAGAAATATTTTTTACTTCGCCGTTTTTAAGCGATTTAATTTCAATCTCGATGAGGCCGTTTTTACGAAGTTCAAACACAAGGTAGGATTCAAAAACGGACACATCTTCGATGCGCACATTTTCGTCGTGAGCTCGTTCTTCTTTCCACGTGGATTTATCCGCATAAGAAGAAAGCGATGCGGAATAGATTTTACCGTTTAAGTTTTGCTTATCCTTGTAACGAATAAAAAACTTTTCCTTGTGCGGGTAAACTGAGTATTCAGTGTCCTTAACGCGCGGAAGAAAGATTTTAAATTCTTCTTGAGGCTTATCGGCATAAATAAAACGCTCCTCTGATGTTGTGGAGCTTGCACTTGAGATAAAAATAAATTCCTTTGTCTTTGTTTCATGCACATAGCAAGAATATTTTGCGTCTTTTTCTTCATAGACAAGAGTTCCTGTTTTTTCGCTAAGTTTTTGGCGGAAGATCTTGCTTGAACGCAAGGTACTGTCGATTGCACTGTAAAAAAGCGTTTCGCTTCAGAAGCCCAAGCCGCGGAAACTGCTCCGTCATAGCTAAAGCCGATGTCTTTTCCTGTTTCCAAATCGCGTATCTTTAAAATAAATTCAGCGAATGAACCCGTTTCATTATAAAAATAACAAGCCTTTTTGTTGTCGGGGCTTACCACGTAATCGCTAAAAATAAAGGCTTGCTTGCCTTCAGCCATTTTGTTTACATCGAAGATAATTTCTTCGGATGCATCGAGCGAGGCTTTTTTTCTGCAATAGGTTCGGTACTGCTTTCCCTTTTCAACACGACTGTAATAATAATATCCGTTTTCAAAAACTGGATAAGTTTCGTCATCTTCTTTTATGCGTCCAACAATTTCATCATAAATCGATTTTTGCAAATCTTTTGACGAAACCATTATCTTATCTGTATAAGCATTTTCAGCATTTAAGTAATCAATAACTTTTTTGTCGGTTTTGTCTTTTAACCAATAATAATTATCGATTCTCATTTTTCCAAACTTTTCAAAACGTGTTTCTTTTATTTCCGCAACAGGCGACTTTTCAAAATCGGATTGTTTCATTTCTTGCTCCTAAATTTTTTCGACACACGAATACACATATGTTTTTGCTAAATTATATAAAACTAAAAACTTATGTCTAGAGTATCTTCAAGTGAGCATAAATGTGTCAGATGCTCGGTACATTCGACGTGTATGATGGGAGGGGAACGAGACTCTTTGCGTAATTGGAATAGCGTGATAAAAAATAAACATACATTTTGCGTGGATTATTTTTGTAACAGAATGCACTCATAAGTAAAAATTGCATTATGGTAAATATGTAATGCAAAATGATACTAATACCGTGTTATCAAATATAACACGGCTAAAACTGTTTGCAATCAAATACTAAGAGTTTTTAATAACTAGGCTTATGTCATGAACGTTGAAACACTTTTTCATAACAACACCTTGCAAAGTAAAAATCGCCAAATGCAATACTTACGCTAAAAAAAGTACACAACACCGAACTTCGGAACAAAATAAATAAAATCAGACTGCCAAACAAAACTTTTACGAAGCTGTGCTATTCCGTCAATTTCGTATTTTGTTTGCATACTTCCTGTATCAGTGAAAAATCCTATGTTTAAAAAAACCGCAACATGCTCTTTTGCCGCATATCGCATCTCAAACTCACCACCGAACACGAGGTAAAACAAATGCTCCTTTGTGTTTGTTGTCCGCAAGCTTGATTGACTAAACTTAAATCCAATGCTCGGTCCAATTATGAATGAAAACTTTTTGTGATGAAACGGATAATACGGTGTTATCAAAATTGTTTCACTCGTGTGAATATCTTTGCGTACTTTTGTTTCACCAAGCAACAAAGCCTTTTGCGTCCAAAAATCAAAACCAAAACTCGTTTGAATTCCGAAGTGCGGAATATCAACATTGAATACTAGCCCGAACTGTGGCAAGCCTTTTTTTATTGATGCGGTTTGTGTACGCACTACGCCTCCAGCATAACCGCCTAGGGAAATTTCTACGGAAAACAAACTTGCAGTAACAAAGCACAACGTAAAAAACAAACTCAATTTTTTCATTTTATTCTGCTCCATTTATTTATATCGTGCTATTCTAAAACCGATTTTGCTATCTTTTTTATCTGGAAGTATAAAAGCATCACGGAAGTAAACAAGGTAGCGTCCTTCAGTATCAGGCATGGGGCAAAACCAACAAGCCCCGCGGTGAATCCTAAATGTTCCTGCCGTATTTCCCTTCGGATCTTTTCCTAAATCTGCTCCATCGGCAATTGGGCCACTTAAATCCCAGCACCACTCCCACATATTACCAGTCATATCGTAAAGCCCGAATTTATTTGGCTTTAATCGCTTTACTTGATGAGTTTTGCCACCTGAATTATCTGCACACCAAGCGACTTCTTTTAAGTTATTAGAGCCAGCATAATTATATTGCTCTCCGCAACGAGCAGCCCACTCCCACTCAGCTTCAGTCGGAAGGCGGAAACCTTTTTTGCTCCAGTCGGCGGTAACTGTTGCTTTTTCAATTCCAGGTTCGTCATTGTATCGCTTTTCATTTGTTATCGTGTATACGCAGTGTTCAGCTCCCATGATAGTCTTTGTCAGTTTATTGCAAAACTCAACAGCTTCATACCAGTTTACTCTATCGGCAGGGCGGAGTTTTTGGATTTCTCCAGCAGCTGGTTCGCTTTTGAATTGGCTCGGATTATAACCCATCACCGCTTCAAATAATTCCTGGGTGATTTCGATTTCAGACATTTGATAATCGCTCAATTCAACATTGTGAGCCTTGTTGTCAACGGAAGATTGTGAACCCAAAATAAAATCACCGCCTGCAATATCTATCATATTCAACCTTGTTGAACCAAACGTAATTGTGTTGTCAGTATTAGAAATATTTCCATGTGAATTTATCGGCTGTTTATCGCATGCAAAAAGCAAGCACGCAACCAAAAAAAGACTTATAATTTTTTTCATAATAATTCCTCTCAGTTTCTCGAATAAAAAAGTGGTAACCGACAGTATTCTGTTACCACTTTATTTAGCTTTATTTTTTTGTTACAGTGATTTCTGCACTTACCATTGAAGCATCTTTTATATCAGCTTCGGGAATTGGTGCAGTTATTGAAGCTACAAATTTATCGCCATTCTTGTTAATTCTTGCACTCACTTCTGTTGTTGCATTGGTAACAGAACCTTTAACTGTAAATTTACACTTCACTGTATATGAAGTTTTATCTAGTAGACTGTTGATGCAATCAGCTATTGCAATGACATAGATTTTGGCAGACGGGTTATATCTCACAGTAATCTTTGCGTCAGGGTTTAAGGTTATAGAATCTACACCAGTAAAAGATATAGAGCTGTCTGCAATAACAGGGAAGCCTGCCGTAAAACTAAACTTTGCACTTTCGTTGACCTCTGCGGTAATTTTTCTTCCAAAGCTAAGGCACTTTTGCGGAATAGTAACTTTGATCGCTTCATTTTTTACTTCAGTCGGAACACCAAAAAACTGCACCTTTAATTTTGTGTTTCCATCAGAAAACACATTGGCGACGTTACAATCCGCCTTTGCGGTAAGACCTTTCGGTAGGTTAGTAAACCACGAAGTTACATCATAGCATGCAGTAACAACATCCGTTTTAAATGTATCGTTAGTCAGTTTGATGTATACGAATTGCGGTTGAGCATTTTCAACATTTGTCTTGCCTAAAACAGTGATTTCATCTTTAGTGCTATCGACTACCTTTGCAGTTATTTTTTTCTCGATTTTCAAAACCACATCAATGTCGCGACCATCCAATGTAAAAGTACCTTGGAAAGTAAGCGGATTTCTAGGAAGCGGGGCTTTCATCGGAGTGCCGCCGCGTTTTACCGTCCAAACAGCTTCATATTCTGCAACATCAAAACCAGAAGCCTTAAATTCAATCCTTTCACCCTGGTTGATTTCTTCTCCAGAGTTGATTGGACGGGCAGTAGCTCCTTCGCCTGCTGTTGCAGTAATTGTTACCGTTTCTGGAACCGACGGTTCTTTACTGAAAGTGATTCTGCACTTTGCTAACGGAGCAAAGTTTACCCTGATAGTTACATCGCCTTTAACGGTGTGTACGCCAACATCTTTTATATCTGTGCTGCGTAATTTTATAGTATCGTTTTCATCTGGTTCCCAGTTTGCAACCTTGTAACCATTTTCGGGCGTTGCAGTAAAGATTATTTCCTTGTTTGCACTTTGCTTTGTACCAGATACAATTTCAACACCGTCTATAGTTGCTTTAATTGAGCCGTGTTCTCCTGCGGAAAATGTGATGATTCCGTCAGTTGCTGGTTGTGGCGGAATTACTGAAAGCCTTACTTTCACCTTTACTGCTGTTTTACCGACAGTCAGCTCAGCCTGTGTTTTATCAGCATTTGTTGCTACAGCATTTTCCCATGAATCAACCTGATAACCAGCCTTAGGGAGTGCCGTAAAAATAATTTTGGTGCCTTCGCTGAAAAACTCACCTGAACTGATTGCATTACCATTTTCGACTTTTGCAGTGAGCGAGCCGTTTGCAGGCTGTACAAATTCAATCTTTGCTTTTGCCGCTTCAGTATTTACTTTGGGGGCAACCTTGTTATGGCACCCAGCAAGTACAAGCAAGCAAAGCAAAATAAGGGCACTTCCGCCTCTCGCAAATATAGATAAAATTTTATCTATATTTGATTTGTAAAAAAATCTTCTCACGTTATCCTCCAAAAAGATTTGTTAATATGTACACCGCCAAAAACTAATATTTTTAGCAAGCATTTATTATTTTATTTTATAATATATTATTATATTTATCAAGATATGTAAGGTCTAAATAAAATGTAAGCAAAAGGCATATCGATAAAAAATTGCACACACTCTCATAATTTTCTCATTCAAACATTAAAAACTTTTTTACTGATAACTAAATGCAAAGCTTTATGTAAACCCTCTTTGCATTTTGCCGTAAATTTTATATAATGCGACTATGTATCAAGTTACTGCTACCAGACGGCGTCCGCAAACTTTTGATGAGCTTTTAGGTCAGGAGTTTGTAAGTGCGACGCTAAAAAAATCGATTGAAGCTGGCAAAATTGCGAATGCGTATTTGTTTTCAGGTCCGCGAGGTTGCGGCAAAACAAGTACAGCTCGCATTTTGGCAAAGGCTATCAACTGCGAAAAAGGTCCAACGCCGAAGCCATGCGGAGTGTGCGATTCCTGCACACACATAACTGGCGGTTCGAGTTTCGATGTTATCGAAATAGACGGTGCTTCAAACACGGGCGTTGATGATGTGAGAAAACTCAAAGACGAAATTCTTTTTCCGCCGAATTCAAGCCGATACAAAGTTTACATTATTGACGAAGTGCATATGCTTTCGACAAATGCGTTTAACGCGTTACTGAAAACAATCGAAGAGCCACCGCCTTATGTGGTGTTTATTTTTGCAACAACGGAGCTGCACAAAGTTCCAGCAACAATAAAAAGCCGCTGCCAACAGTTTAACTTTCGTTTGGTCGATATACAAACGCTTCATGATGCACTTGCAGCTGCCGCAGCCGAATTGGGCATCCAAGCCGATGACGAGTCGCTTTATTGGATTGCACGCGAAGGAACGGGCAGTGTACGCGACAGTTACACGCTCTTTGACCAGATTGCAGCATTTTCCGATGGACACATTACGCTTGAAAAAATTCAAGATAAGCTTGGATTAACAGGCATCGACGCAATCAACGGAATAATGAGTGCATGCGTTCAAAAAAATGCAAATGAAGCTATAAGTATTTTTCACGAGTGCTTAAATAACGGTATTTCCGTTGAGCAATTTACAATCGATTGTGCAAAATATTTCCGAAGCTTATTACTTGTAAAACACGGCATCACCAAAGAAAGCGTCCTCGGTCAAAGGGCTTCACGCTTTTCGGTAGAAGTTCTTCAAAGCTGGTCATCAACTCAAATCGAGCAAGCTCTCGCGATAATATTGAAACTTTTCAAAGACATAAATTTTTCGGTAAATTCAACATTTGAAGTAGAGCTTGCTATTTCGCGTCTAGCTTGGCTTTCGGATTATGTGCCACCCGATGAGTTAAAGAAAGCTTATGAAAACTTAAAACTGGTTCTCACGGGCAAGGCAAATCCTGACAGCCTCGCCGATATTGGCGGTGAATGCAAACGCGAAAACTTTAGTCCAGTCGCAAAGGCACAAGAGCCAAAGACGCCCAGACCTTCGATGCAACAGTCGCAGCAAGATGAGCCGCCTCTTGAAACCTATGAAGGAGTGGGCAGCCCTTTTGATGAAGCGAACAGTTTTACGTTACAACAAACCGTTCATAGAACAGAAAATTCGGAGCAAGCTCAAGCGTCAATAAAAACGCCGCAGAAAAGTGAAGCACCGACTCCTAACGTTCTTGAACCCGAAGCTGTTCGCATCAAGTCTTTATCCGAGCTAAAAGAAGTAGCCATTGCTGAGTTTAACCAAGGTGCAGCTTTACTAGCTCTCGCCCTCAAAGAAACGAGCGGTTGGGAGCGAAGTGGCAACACGGTGATTATGCACACCGAAAAGACTTTTCAAAAACTCACGATAGAAAAAAATCTCCCACTCGTCAAAGCCACATTTGAAAGGCTATTGGGAGAAAGCGGAATACAAGTAAAAGTCGATTTAATAAAACCACAAGTTGAAAACCATGTAACTTCGAATGAGCCGCCAGAAAAAATAAAAAATCTTATGCGTATTTTTCAAGCAAGGCACATTGACACTTTGGCAGTAACTAACGATAATAACGGCGGAAATTCCGTCACTGTCGAGTAGCACTATTTTTTATTTCGGCGGCGTGCTTTTTGTAAAACTCTGCAAAGCGTCTTGGCATTTTAGTTTTCAAGTGAAGCAGTTTTCCATCTTGCGTTTCAAAAGACAAGCTGACAGCGTGCAGCATCAAAGCGTTTTTTTTGTCACGGTTATACAGCACGTCACCGACAATCCCGCTGTGAAGGTATTTCGCATGAACGCGGATTTGATGCGTGCGTCCTGTATAAATACGAAATAACACAAGCGAAAAGTTTTGAAACCGCCTGAGCACTTTATATCGGGTTACAGCAATCTTACCCTTGGTGCAGTCGCCCACCGCGATAAATTTTTGGCGGTTTTGCTTCGAACGCACAATGCCCGTTTTAAGAAGCCCTGCATTATTTTTGAGAGGCTTATCCAAAATCGCAATATAGTATTTCGCTATTCGGTGAGTTTTGAACGCATCGATAAAAAACTTTTCGGCTGCCTCATTCCGCACAGTGATAATCAGCCCCGAAGTATCTTTGTCCAATCGGTGAATAATGCCCCGCCGCATATTGGCTTCGGTAAAATCAAGCGGTGTTAAAGAAAATTCGTCTTGCAAGTTTGAACCTTTGCGGCGGTACCACTCAAGTGCGTTTACCAGCGTCTTTGTGTAATGCCCGCCGGCAGGATGCGTTACCATACCGCTCGGCTTTTTTACAACGATAATGTTTTTATCTTCATACGCAATAGAAAGCCTATACGGAAAAAGCTCGAGCGTGTCAGGTTTTGCCGGCTGATAGTGAAATTCCACAGCATCGCCGTTGTACACTTTTTTTGAAAGCTTAGTTTCGATGCCATTGACAGCAACAAACACCAAACCAGATTTGACTTGAGAGCGAGTAAGGTCCAGAAGTTGTTCCGCACAAAAAAGGTCTAGCCGCATCGGAGCCGTTAAATCGGCAACTTTCCACAAAAATTTTTTTACCATTGCAATACGGCACATTGTACCAAAAAACAAATGTCTGTGCAAGCAAAACAACCTTGAAACAACTAAAATCAATTTTTCGAAAAATGCTCGAGCTTTTAATTTGTCATTGTCGTCATTCACCGAATACTTATATGCGTTGAACGCCTCGAAAGTTTTATCGTCTGCATAAAACCCAATTGGTCAAACCTAAATTAAATGAACCTTCTGGGAATGCTTAAACACATTTATTTTTCGCTTCGCTCAATTTACATAATTCGCCCAAGTTCATTTTTTTCGAGAATTGCTTTATCGAGCGTAATTACAATAGTCTTTTCGTGTTCAGGCAAAACAGTTCCTTTTTTTGCATTTTTTGCTCGTCGCAAATTTTTTACCATCGTGTAATACACCGTCGCCTGCCCTCCCCGCTTTGCTTTAGAATAATACACGGCTAAATTTCCAGCGGCGATTAACACATTAAGCGGCACAGTTTTTTTATTCGGCACTTTGATAAAAACATATCCGCCTGCATAATCACGAACGTGCATCCACACATCCGAGCCGCGAACACAGTGCCGCAAAAGCTCATCATTTTCGGTTGCACTTCTTCCCACCAAAACAAAAAAACCATCAAGGTTAAATTTCAAACCTGAAAAATTTTTTGCTTCTTTATTTTTTTTGCCAGCAAGCGGTAACGCAGTGTTTTTGTTTGCTAAAAGTTTTTTCAGTTCGGCGGTGTCATTAAGCGTTTTTATACGCTCCAGCTCCGAAGATAACTGTGCGATTTGCTGCTCCAAAACTTCAATGCTGTCAGTTAAAGTTTTACGCCCCGAAACAATCTTTTTTGCCGCAGCATAATAATCTTGAGCGTTTTCCTGCGGCGTTTTTCTTATGTCCAACTTTATCGTTATAGGTTCACCAGTAACATAATTTTCAGTTTCAAAAAACGCCTTGTCCTCTTTGCTTATATGCTCAATGTTACTCAAAATTAAATCGCCTGAAATCTTTACCAACTGCGGATCAGAAAAGCTTTTAAGTTGAGCTTCCAGATTCTTTTTCTTTTCTCGAAGTGCATCTATTTTATCTACTAAGGTTAAATACAATTCCTTTTGCAAGTTCTCAACATTTATGACGGGGCTTTCCGATTCATACGCACTATCGATTATTTCGTTAAACGATTGACTAGTATCGTATTCGCGAATTTTAAACTTGGAAAGCTTTGCCTCAATTTCTTCCGTAGAAAGCGGTGAAGGCTCCAAAAAAAACTCGCCAGTTATTTCTTTTTTTGCAGGTCGTCGATAAAACGCATCAATGATTTTATTTTGTGCATCCGTTAAAATAATATTTGCAGCTCCGCTCCATAGCTTCACATACAAAAACATACACTCATCGGTTCGCACATTTTTTAATTCAAACTTCACAATGCGGTCTGCATTTATTTGACGAACGCTTTCAATTCTGTAACCGATAATTTTTGAACGAAGCAATTCCATAAAGCGAAGCGGTTTATCTGGTTTTGAAAAATTTTTTTTACTGATGTTAAAGCGACAAGCACTTCCTTCCAATGAAAAAACCAAATTAAAAGCACCCTCTTTGTACAATCCTAAAACCAAAACACTGTATGAGCTTTGCAGAACTTTTTGGATAAACGCACCTTCCAAGCTAGCTTCGTCTAAAATTAAATCAATTTCGCGACAATTTAATGACATACCAAATTATAATCCTAAAATAAAAATTTTGCAATGAAAAATAAATTATACATTTTATTGAAAATTTTTCAGCATTTTGATAGCATTAAACATTATGAAAATAAAGCTTGCAAGGCTCCTGTTAGCATATTTTATCTTTCAGTCCGTTATCATCAGCTCATTTGCGTATTTTTTCGGACTTTCAAGATATGTCTTTTATGTATTCTTTTTGTTCAACGTGTTGTGGCACTTTGTTATTTATTTTTACTTGATATCACATACGGAAGCTTTTTACAAAACAGAAACGGCAGAAAAGTTAAACGATATAAACGCAGCAAATGCAATTTCGCTTTTTCGTGCATCGGCAGTTATGCCCGTCGGTTTTTTGATTTGGAATTCGGACAACCGAACAATTTTGATTAGTGCCGTTTGTTATGCTGTAGTCATTTTCCTTTCCGATGCCCTCGACGGTCTTGTCGCTCGACATGCACACGAAACAACAGAGCTTGGAAAAATGATTGATTCAATGAGCGACTACGCTTTGCTGATTTTTATTTCTGGCGTATTTTACGAAAAACACATTTTACCACTATGGTTTTTTATCCTTTTGTTTATACGTTTTTTTATCCAGGGCTATGGAATGGTAAAGTTTTTTGCAATGGACTTTCCGATGAAAGCAACTTCAACAATCGGAGGCAAACTGACAATTGCTGGAACTATGCTTCTTTATTTTTTTGCGTTACTAACATTGATGATTGACAACAGATTGCTCAAAGAGGTTTTAGACATTTGCGTCAAAGTCTGTGCTGCTGTCATTTTTTTATCTATTTTTGAAAAGGTGTTTTTGTTTTATAGGCACTATCAGATTTATAAAAAGCACAATGTCAATAAAAATTAAAAATATTTCATGTGCAAGATTATTCAATAAATTTGAGCTTGTATAAACGGGGAAGACCATCTCCAGGGGGAATTGAACCCCCGTTGTCGGGATGAAAACCCGATGTCCTAACCACTAGACGATGGAGACAAAATCAACACTGTAACTTGACAACGTTAATGCTTCCGCAGTATAGCATAAAACTTAATTTTTGTCAAGTGCTTTTTTTTAACTTTTTTGTGGTTTTATAATTTGTCGTACAAATCTATTTAATTTCCATACGGAGAGGCTTTTCCATTACCGCCTACTCATCTACTTTCACATCAACGCCAACATCCATCGTAATCGTGTACGTTTTTCCTTCTTCGGCATCAATTTGCCGCAAAACTTCGTAGGTGCCAAGCTTGAGCTTCACCGTATGCTTGCCAGGCGAAATCTCAAGCGGAATGTTTTGCACGTTAATAGGCTTTCTATCAAGCAGAACCTCCACCTCATTCGGCACATAAATGAAAAGAAGCGGAATAATAGAGTGCAGAGGAATTTCCAGCGTCGAAATGCGAGCTTGCTCAATGTTGATATTCCGAACTTCCGTGCGATAACCGTCCGCTTCAATAATCAATTTGTAGCCGCCAATCGGAAGCGTAAAAAATTCAGGCGGTTCAGGCAATGTTACAGGCGTTTCGTTAAGCGTTACATTCAAAGGCGTGTGTTTATTCGGGTTCGGAAACTTCACCTGCATATTCAAACCGCCTTCATTTGTGTATATAGGCTTTGCAGTGATTGTAAAAAGGGCTTGTTCGAACTCGGTTGTTAAACCTTTTAGAATCGGCAAAAGCTGTACCAAAATAAACCCGTCCTCGTTTTTAAATGTGTACGGAAGCACTTTTGAATACGCCGACGATTGAAGCCCATGCTTTTCACGTGTGGAAAATTGCAGCCTCGTGGAAACCCGCTGCGGAAGAAGCTTTCGCTCGATAACCTTTGTTCGATATTGCACCTTTTCGCTGTCAAGAGTTTCGGAACACCGCATAATTAAATATTCGAGCGAGTTAGGAAAGTTCAGGCTCGCGTTACTTTGCTTTATTTCAATTTCTACACCTTGTAAAAAAAGCATATCCGTATCGATTTTTATCGCAACACCAGCCCCATAGCGAACAACTGCCGAAGTTTTCCCGCCACTCACATCAAGCACTTCCAGCGATGTCAAACGCACATTTTCAGCAAATATAACGCCGTCCCAAAATAAAAAAAGTAATATAAAAAGCTTTTTTGTAAAATGCTGCCTCATCTGCGAATATTTTTGCATAACCCTACCCCCTTGCACTCTTTATCCAAATACTCACTTTTCCAAAAATTTTGCAGGATTTACAGGAACACTGCCTTCCCGAATTTCCAAATGAAGGTGATTTCCCGTCGAGCGTCCCGTCGAACCGACGGCTCCAATTGTCATTCCTCGACTTATCTTGTCACCAACAATCACAAATTTTTTACTTAAATGTCCATACACACTTTCACGCCCATCTTTGTGCCTCAAAATAATATAATTTCCAAGCACATTATTGAAAGCAGCTTCGACAACGACGCCTGCAGTAATCGCGTGAACCGAAGTTCCCAAAGGTGCTGCAATATCAAGTCCGCTGTGATGGCAGTTTTTACCTGTGAAAGGATCTCGCCTCATGCCGAACGGCGAACTCACCCAACCGTTTTCAACTGGATACTCATAATACGGTTGAAAGAAAAACGCTCGCACCGTGCCGTTAAATAACGCGTTCGGCAAACAAAAAACGGACGAAGGACTATCTGCATCCGCAAACACAGGAAATTCAAAACCCGCAAAAGGAGACTCCGCTTGGTCAACATAATTCGCAATCAAGTTTTCCAGTGCAGAGCTTGGATTTTTATGCACGTATAATGCAGGTAACGACGGCAGTATAATCAACTTGCCTGTGATGTCCTCGCTAGCATTTGCAATCCTGTTCAGTGTTACAATGGCATCGTATGGAATACAACAGCGGGCAGCTATCGAAACCACAGTGTCATCGGCTTTTACGCGGTAAGTGTAAAACTCAGGCGTTATATCAACGGTAGAATCATTTGCCGCAATAGCTTTGCGTGCGTTGGCAACCGCAGCACTGTACTGACTAAAAAAAACATCACTCGTCTCCAAATTGCTAATTTCTGGATACGGCAGTGCTGCTGCGGTTTGCCCAAAAACTGGCATCGAAAAAATGAGTGCAATGCAAAGTATCAAAGCACTCACACATTCTCCGTTTTTGTTTTTGGCACTTTAAAAACTTCCGCAATAAAAAAAAGCAAAAACGGAGTTAAAAAAAGCAAAAGAGCCACTAGTCTGCTGAAGTTAAATAAAGCGTAAAGTGAAAATATAATAAAAAACGTAAATGTGCCAAAAGTAACGGCAAAGCGTAAAAACTTCTTTCTATCCTGCTTTATACTTTTTCGAATGTATCCAAAAAGTAGAAAAGCAAGTGCAAGGCACAAGATAACCGTAACTGTAACAGTGTAAGCGTGCGGAAACTTTTCGGCAAAAAACCATATCGGTAAAACCAATGCACAAGAAAAAATGGCTCCCCCAAGTAAAACAGCAAGACCTAAAGCGAAAACCCGCACAGCCTTTGTGTAGGAGCTAAAAACTTTTTTCATACCATCCTCTGAATTTTTGGAGACAAGTTCCCATAAACTTAAAGAGGCTGCCACAAAACATGACAACCCCTCATTTTGGCAATTAAGCTTGGCTAATTGCACTAGTCGGACATGCACCTTCGCATGCTCCACAGTCAATACAAGCATCGGCACTGATAACATGCTTACCTGAACCCTGAGAAATTGCATTTACAGGGCATTCGGGTTCACATGCACCACAATCGATGCAAGCATCCGAAATTACGTGAGCCATAATCTCCTCCTAAAACCTTGCGGTTAATTTATACAAAAACACCCAAAAAGTCAAGAGGTTACTGTTTTCAAATATGGAAATCAAGCTTGCAAATGCTGCATTGTCGCCATTCACCGCACGTGCAGCCGACGGGTATAATTAAAATCCTATAAGGATTTTAATTATACCATCATATATCAAAAGTTTAATACACTTTTTTTATTTTTAAGTAACGCGCACTTTTAAGCTTGCTTAATATTTTATAATAAATAATCTATTAGATTCTTGAAACATGAGGCACAGAAGCGTAGGCAGAAACGTAGCGAGTGCGGCATTTTATCGTGGCTACAATTGAGTGTCATTTTGAGTTGTGAAAAAGGGCTTAATATTACAACGGCTTTAAGCCTCACCAATCACGATAGCTTTATCCCTTGCCTCTTTTCATTTCGCAATTCATAAGCCTCGCGAGGTGCTTTGATTGCAACTAATTACTTGTGAAATAAGCCCCGCGAGTAGCCACTTTTGACAAAAGTTACTGCCTAAAAGTTTATGCACATCTTTCATCAGCGTAACACGAAAAAGCTTTTTCGTGTTGGAAAAAACTTTTTGAGATTAAGGCTACGTACACCGCTCATTGGCGTATAAAGCATTGCTTTTCAAAAAGCGGTGTACGTCGGTTTTATAAAATGCAAGGAGCGTAAAAAGCACAAGTTTTCAACTTGTGAACAACAAAATTGTGCAGACTTATTGGAAGCTCTGATGTCGCGAAAAGCCTTGAAAAGCAGTGAAGCACCATTAAAAAGATGACAGAAATGTGAAAAGTTTCGTTTAAAATAAAAAAGCCCTCTCATGAAGAAGCTTTAACACAACTCAAAGGAAGGCTTTCGGTCTCAGCGTGGCTAAAATTAGACTTTTTTAGTAAGATAACCGCTTTTTAAGCATCGAGTGCAAATTCGGACAGTCATCACGTTTCCACCCAATTCAGTTTTCATTTTCAAAAGATTCGGTTTCCAAACTCTTTTGGTATGGTGCTTGGATTTACTCACCTTGTTGCCAGTTAAATTACCTTTGCCACAAATATCACAAACTCTTGCCATAATGTACCCCACTACTCCCCCGCGCGGATTCGAACCACGGACCCAGTGGTTAACAGCCACTTGCTCTGCCTGCTGAGCTACAGGGGAAAATCTGTAAATGACTTTCTAAAGTCGCTTCACAGTATACGTATTTTTTTTATTTTGTCAAGCAAAAAATGCAATTTTTTTGAAATTTTTTTATCTAACTTTTATGATTGAATACTGTTTAAAGATTGGCAGCATGCTCAACTTTTAAAGTAAATAAACTTGTAAATATTTTTTTTTTACTGCCGAAACTCATATCGGAGAAAATTATGAAACTTTTGAGAAGGCTTTTCCTTGTAAGTTCATTTTTGCTTTTGTGTCAGGCGACGTTTGCAACAAATGTTGTGTTTTACTGCGTGCAAAACCAAGGTGCATACGAAAAAGCAGGCGAAATAACAACTCGCATTGAGGATTTTGTTTTTGATGCTTTTTTTGACCTCGGACTGATTACTGGTAACGTTCCTTTCACCGAAAACAACGAAGAGACTTTGCAAAATGTGCAAGATGCACAAAAAGCTTTGGAATATCCGAGCGATTATATTTTAATCATCAATGCGGCGTACTCCAAGCAACCTTCCATTGATAAAAAAACAAATGAAAAGTTTGCACAGGTTGAAAAATTGGATTATGCACTTTTTAATGTCAAAACGGAAAAATTTATTTTTCAAAAAACCGAGAAGTTTACACGTTGCGAAACTAAAAATGATTTACTGAAAAAATTGGAAAAAGTCAATTTAGATATAATTAAAAACGTAACAAAAAAGGTTGCACAGGGGGCATAATCGTGAAAAAAATAATTGCATGTTTAAGTTTTGTTATATTTTCGACTGCGTTATGGGCAGTTTGGGAAGGCAATGCTGGTGTCGGTGCTGCTCGTGATTTTACTAGTGGCTCAATGTTGGTGCGAAGCGATATGTTTCCGCGAGACACTTTTATAGAAATTGAAAACTTGGAAAATGGCAAAAAAACAACCGCACTTGTGAGTGGCAGTTCGGGCATTGCAGGTCTTTTGGTAAATATGTCGCCTGAAGTTGCAAAAGTGCTGGATGTACCGTCGGATAAAATCGTGCGCGTCCGAATTAACACCACAACAAAGCTGAGTGACGACTTTTTGGCGGAAAGTGATTACACAACGTCGGACGCGGATTATAATCCGTCGCTTGCGGTAACCACTGCACCGGAAACACCTGCACCTGCGTATGACGAAAGCGATACCGTTTTATTTGATCCAGCTTCGCTTAAAAATTATCCTAAATCGGTGCAGCCTAAGCCCTCAGAAACAGTTGCAAAAAAAGAATCCGAAGTTGAACCAGTGCCTGAACCAGTTTCGGAGCCAGCAGAAACTGAGCCAAAAACGGAACCTGAAGCTGTTGCAGTGAACAACGAGCCAGAGCCTGTTACCGAGTCACAACCAGAAGTAAAACCGCTTAATAACGAAAAAGCATATTTGGAAAGAGCTGGGCTAAAACCGCCAAAGTCTAAAAATGACGGAAGTGCTGCGACAAAAACTGAAACCGTTACGACTACAACAACAAAAACCGTAACAACCGAAACCTATACCGAGCCAGTGGTTGAAAAACCCGCCGAGACCGCACCAGTTACTCCGCAAGTTCAGCCTGCAACGACAAAGCCCGAAGCTGAAACAAAGCCTATTTCAACTGTCGGCGGTGTTACTCAGCCTGCAACGACAAAGCCCGAAGCCGAAACAAAGCCTGTTTCAACTGTCGGCGGCGTTACTCAGCCTGCAACGACAAAGCCCGAAGCTGAAACAAAGCCTGTTTCAACTGTCGGCGGAATTACGCAGCCTGAAAACACAAAGACAGAAGAGATGGCAGCAGCGGCAAAGCCTGTGGAAATTGCTCCGACGAAAAAAAGTAGCGAAATTACAAAACCCGCAGCCAAACCCGTTGAAGTTAAAACTATTGAAACGACCAAAACAACAACTGCGGTTACTGTAATTGAAGAGCCTGAACAAACGATTGCACAGAACTCAAAAAAAACGCCGATTATCGAAGTACCGTCGATTGGAAATCTCAATTCAATGAAAATCGAGCCGTACATCGTGCAAGCTGATTCTCAAATGTATGCAGGTTCATTGCAAAAAGGAAAATACTATTTGCAAATTGCAAATTACAGCAAGGAAGCAAATGCACAAAGTATTCTCGCAAAATATAAAAAATATCCGCTTGCAATTGAAAAGCTTGGAAGCGGAACAAGAACGCGTTACCGAGTTTTTATCGGTCCGCTGAAAATAGATGAAATGGGTGCGGTAATGGAACAATTTAATAAGTTCGGCTTTACAGACTCATTCTTTAAAGTTATTCAATAAAAGTTTTCCTCCTAACTTAGAGCATTATTTCACGTTTGAAATAATGCTCTTTTTTTTATTATGCCAAAGTCAAATTTCCATTTTTGATAAATGCAATTTTGAAAATAATTCCAAAAATGCACGCAACGGTTTAACAATTTTCTATAAACACAAAATCGACGTATTTTTTATCTTGACTTTTTGCCTTTTTTTGATACACTTATTTAACGTCATATTATAAAAAATATACGGAGAGGTTTTTATGAAATTAGTTAGTCAAACGGTTACAGATTTTGTTGCAGAAACAGCAAGCAGTTCCCCAGCACCAGGTGGCGGTTCGATTTCTGCGTTGGCAGGAACGTTGAGTGCAGCTCTCGCTCAAATGGTAATTCGCTTAACCGAAGGTAAAAAAGCATTTCTCGCCTTGCCTGAAAATATCCAAACTGAAATTACTGGAGCTTTGTCGATTTTGGAAACAAAGCATCGCGAGCTTTTAGCATTGATTGACGAGGACACCGAAGCGTTCAATAGCTTTATGGCAGCCCTCGCCTTACCGAAAGCAACCGATGAAGAAAAGGCAAAACGCACAAAAGCAATGCAAGATGCAGCTATTCTTTCGCTCAATGTTCCATTGAAAACTGCACATTCTTGTTGTGATGTTTTAAAGCACTTGAAAGTGCTTGCATTACATGGCAACAAAAATGCGATTTCGGATATTGGTGTTGCAGCCTTGATGGGAGACGCTGGACTGAACGGAGCAGTTTTCAACGTTAAGATTAATCTTTTGGGCTTGGACGATGAAGCCGAAAAAACAGCAAAGCGGAAAGAATGCGACGAGTTAGTTAAAACGTCATTGCAGCTAAAAAATGAAGTGCTGGAAATTGTGAACAGCAAGATTGCATAGCTTGCAATTACTGTTGAAAGTCTGTTTGGAGATTGTTCAAGTGCTTGACCGTGCAAGTTAATTTTTTTCCACTGTGCTTTGAAATAGCTAAATGTATTTAAAGCATAATCAGCTCAATGGAAAAAGTATTTTGATTTGTCGGTCAAGCTAACCAGTGGTAAAGTTAATATATGAATATAAATTCATATAACACACCGAAGCAGCAATCGAAAAACGGCACAACAATAAACGCCGTGCAAGCAACCGCATGCATTACGCATATAAATCGAGGGAATAAAAAAATGCAACATAAGGGGTTTTTACAAAAAGCGAAAATGATGCTCGCCGGTGCAAAAAACGAAGTATGTGATGAACCAGTTCTTTTGGACGTTTACGAAAACTACATTCCGCAAATGTTTTTAGCTGGCGGTGAATTACCAAATGCAGCATGCAAAAATTCCGCAAATCGCGAAGCTTCAGGCGTATTGATACAACAAGAAAATAACATGAGTGCAAATTCGATTGTGCAAACTAGCGACGGCTTATTTGAAATTGCAATCACAAATTCAACGATACAAAAAGATACAAACTTTGAATCGCTTGTTACAAAAGTCCTACACTTATAATCAACGGCATCAATCAAAAAATTATGCACACAAGAACGCTCGCAATAAAAGATTTCGATTCGTTTCAAATTGTTTTTGAAACCGATGATTACGCACTTGTGTTTAAACCGCCAAATATCCCGACAGCACCATTGCATGAAAACGAACCTGATACATTGCTCGCTCGTTTTTTTGAAGAACGTCCGCAAGCAAAAAATGTGTGCGGCGCAAAAAAATCAATCGAAGCAGGTTTAATTCATCGTTTGGACACGCCTACTTCTGGTCTCGTTATCATCGCGAAAAAACAAGCGGCGTATAACGCACTTTTAAACTTGCAGGAAAACGAATTGATTACCAAAACGTATTTCGCATTTTGCTGTTCGTCAACCGATGTGCAAATATCTTTGCCGCTTACTATAAAAACCAAGTTTCGCCCGTTCGGTGTCGGTGGCAAAAAAGTAAAACCCATTCCGCTCGATGCACCTTGCAGAAAAAAAACAAGTGACACAATTTACACAACGCAATTAATTTCTTGCAGCACACAACGAAATTATCTTGCAATGCAAGTGCAAATAACAAAAGGATACCGCCACCAAATACGAAGCCATTTAAGCTCGTGCGGCTTTCCGATTGTCGGCGACTCACTTTATAACGAAAAGCATTGCTCTGGGCGTTTGCAACTTTATGCAATCGCACTGCAATTCCCGCAAAACATTTACAACGAAAGCTCGCCTCAAATACGCCTCGCAATTAACACACCAAAAAATATCTTGCATTAAATTCAAGTCGCGACAACACGCACAACTTTCAATCCAATCATCAACTGCACAATCCGATATTTACAAATATCAAATATATAACCGAAGCTTTCGCCTTGAACGAATTATTGCTGCAACGCAAAATATTTGCTGAGTTGTCATAAGTGCTTAACACTTTTACAAAAAGATAAATCGATTACTTAAACTTAAAGCAATTTATAAAAATTGCCGAAACATTTTTTTACACGCGTTCAAATTAATTTTGAAATAACCCGAATTATATTTTATCGAAATTAAATAAACGCACAGCAAAATATAATAGCTCATCTTTAAAAACTGATATATTTGAAGTTTCAAAATAATTAATTATCACACGAAATAATATTTGTATTTAATTAAAATTAACGGCAATTTTATTATTTTTCGCAACGCAAAATATTGCAAACTTGTTATAACTAATTAAATCTTTCACAAAAAGATAAATAAATACTTAAGTGTAAATAATTTTATAAAAAAAATGAAAAAAAACAAAAAAAAGACTTTACAAATTTTTAAAAATGTGTAGAATTATACAATGTAGTTTTATAACTACATAAAAAACTGCTAAATTAAGGAGAAAGAAAATGGCAAGTTTAGATCTACCTCAGAGCCCTAATGTGTTCCATCCTGAAAAGCCCAGTGCTGTCGGTTCACGAAACTCATTAGCTCAAGACTACCGAGATCAACAGAAAGAAGTTAATCAGTTGATCGAAGAAGAAACGAACAAAGTGCTTCATCACTTGACAACAAAGCTTCCGAAAGATGTGTTGGAAAGATTGGATGTTATGGGCGGTATGAAGGAAAAGTTGTATAACTACTTCAACCAAAACTACCAAAACATGTTCAACCGTTACATGGTAACCGCTGAAGATGAAATGGTGAAAAAGGTTCGCAACTTCATTGACCGCGAAGAAATGAAGGTTGTTGACCGCTACACCCCGAAAGAAATCGCAAACCTCTTGGATCAGGTCGGTGGTGCCGATAAGTTCAACACTGGTGAAATAGAAAAGTCAATCGTCAATATGTACGGACACTTGCAAGGACACGTTCAGCGCGGTGTTAACGATTTGGAAACATTGACCAACTCATTGTTGCGACAAAAAACCGACGTTGGTGCATTCGTCCGCGGACAGAACGCTTACGCTATCGTAAAGTGTGCTTTTAAGGACAACCTTGCAAAACCAAAGACAGTTACCGACGTTAAGTTGTCAATCAACATTTTGGATACCGAGTTAATCAGCCCGATTTTCCACTATCAGTCAACCGTTGAGTATATTATCAAAGACCTTTTGTCAAACCACTACATGCAGGAAATTGACAAGGAAATTGAAAAGCTCAAGGATGAAAGAATTGACAAAGGTTTGGAAGAGTTGGATGGCAACTCACTTGTCTTTGAAAAAATGAATCGCGTCGAAAACTATACCGACGATGAAGTTGACAATCCGAAGAGCAAGCGATACAGCACAATGTCAAAAGCTATCATGGAACGCATCAACAATCTGCGGGCTGAAATTGATCCAGAAACATTTGATCAGTTGAACGTTCGTGAAAACTTAAAGAAAGTTGTTGACTTGGAGAACATTCGAGGACGCGGTTTCAATACAGCAATCAACTCTCTTACCTCAATTTTGGATACTTCAAAGATGGGTTATCAGTACATCGAAAACATGAAAAACGCTCGCGAGCTTATCATCCGCGAATACGATGACACCGATGTTGCAAACCTTCCAGACGAGCGCTTTTCTATCCTGCTCCGCTATATCAACGGTGCACAGCTCATCGAAGAGCGAAAAGCTTATGAAGTAATGGTTCGCTCGTTTGAAACAGAAATTGAGCATATTTGGGACGTAGTGCACTCGATATACGAAAAATCAAAGTTCGGAACACGCATTACCGACTTTGATGATTTGGCTGGAAAGTACAAAAACTACATCCGCAAGAAGATCAAGGAAAAGGACGGCTTACCAGCATACGAAGACATTGCAAAGGTTTGGGACGAAATTTCCTTTGTAAAAGTCGGTGAAACTGAAGTCGAAAAAATGAACCGCACTTATATTTACGAAAAAGATAAGCTCCGCAAGAAGCTCATCATTATGCGCAATAAGTTGCAGCAAATGTACGACTACAAATATCCGATTGAGCGACGAGTTATGGAAAGTCGCTTGAACAAGTTGGAATCCGAATTCACCACGTTCGATTACATGATTAACCCGTACCACGTACAGCCGGGTGTTTTGCTTGACATCGATATCACATCAATCAAGCGAAAGAAGGCAACATTGGACGGTATGGCTAACCTCCTCAACGAGTTCTTGGCTGGTATTTCGAAGGGCTTCGAAGATGCTGCATTTGCATCATTCTCACGCCGACGCTCAACTGTCCGCACAGACCTTGCAAAATCTTTTTCAAGCGATGACAGCGGTACTGGAGACCCGAAAGCAGGCGAAGCCGCAGGACGAGCTTCTTTCAGCGAAGTACTTTCTGCTGCACCAGTGATTGAAGCACAAGCTGCCGAAACAACGAAGCGATTGCCCGCTGCAACGGCACCAGCAAAACGAGGACCTCGTGCAACAAAAGCTGATGCTGCTCCGAAACGACGCGGCAGAGCAAAGTCAAGTGCAGGCTTGTCAAAAATCTAATTTCGTAAGGGAAGCAAAATTCAACTTATGAATTGATTTTAACCCCCGATTAAAACTTTTCGGGGGTTTTATTTTAAAGGGGAATGTTATGGAGACAAAATCATACTTTTATGCACCGTTTTCGAAAAAGGCAGACTTTAACAATGCTGTCGGTCACTGTCAAGCTGTGATTACGATTCTGGGTGCCGACAATGAAAATATTGCTGATACGATAAACACAATGATTCTTGACAAGGAAATTGTTCCGGATGAAGTTTTACCTATTGTTTCTGTGGTATTGTTAGACAAAAAAAATTATTATGCATATTCTGTGAATCTTGAAGCGGTATGCAAATCACCAAAAGAAGTTATAGATGAAATTTCAACTTGGAAGGGCGTCGATGTGGTTTTAGGCTATCATCACCCCGATATGGGATTTTTACTGTTTAATCCGAAAAATCCAGCGAACACTGGCGTTTTAGACGGTCTTCGCAAAAATGAGCTTTTAAATATTTATGTCGGTAAAAACGGCAATGAATTAGATAAAAAAATAGCGGATACTGTTGCAGAGGCGGTAACGATACTCATCTATGAAAACAAAAAAACAACTCTGCCAGCTGAAGCAAAATCGGGTAATTTTGTTTTCAAGACAAAGGAAGCAAAGGCTCCGAAAAAAGCTCCAGCTGAAAAAAAAGAAACAGTACGCAAAGCGCCGACTCGTCGCGTTCCGGTTTCAACGCGAACTGCTGTTCAAACCTCGTACTCGGAGCCTCAATACGAAGTTCCAGATTATTTACGCAAGGAGCCTTCTGCAACAACTGCTCCAGTCGGACGAAAAAATATGTCCCCTCTCGTATCAGTTTTAGTAACCAACGAGCTGTTCCACAATGGCAACGTCGAAGCATGGAAACGAATTATCCGAGCGTATAACGCGAAGTACCAGAATGCCGAAGTTATGGTGTTCTACGACGGTGAACGCATCGTTGACATTAACACGCTTTTTAAGTGGGGAAAAGTAAAGCATGGCACGATGATTCAGTTTTCAGTCGCCGATGATGAAATTAAAGACTTGTCGAAACTGCGCAAGTATCTGGCACAAGGTGCGAGCCCAAGCTTTGGTGCATTTTTGAAAGGTTCGCCCGACACCGTTTTGAGCTTGTTTTAGGAGGAAAAGATGTCTATTGCAAAAAATATTTATTATTTCAGTGCGGAAACCCCGATTAATGCAAAAGTTGAACGCAAATACCTCGGTATACGCGGACGTGAAGCTGACCAGCTTGCTGAGCTGAATTTGGCAGTTTTGCCTGGAATTATCATTGACGCGACAGTTGCACAAAAATTGGCAGATGAAGATATCGGAGCTGTTTTGTTTCCGATGTTCGATAAAATGAGCAACGCTGTTGATAAAAAATTTGATGACGAAAAAAATCCGCTCTTGCTGAAAATAGTTATTTCGCCGAACTTGAGTATTTCGGCATATCCAGCACTTCATAACTTCGGTTTAACCAAGAAGAACATTGCAGGCTTTGAAGAAAAAGTCGGAGATAAATTTGCCGCTCACGAAGTTGCCTTTATGCTTAAAGGTATTTTTCAAGTTATGCAAAAGCATGCAGAATTAAAAGATAATGCAACTGAAGTAAAAACTGTTGAAATCGCCCTCTCGCAGGTTCAAAAACTCCTTGAAACCGAGATAAAAATATCTGGTGCGGAAGTTATGGCAAAATTCCAAAATTATTTGCCAGAAGGTTTTTTTGACAGTGCAAAATCTCAGCTGGAAATCGCTTTGAAAATAGTGAGTGGTTTGCTTGACACTGAAGAAGACAATGAAGATGACGTTGCGATTTTAATTCAGCCGATGGCATACGGAAACTACGGCAAGGATTCGTACTCAGGTGTGTTTAACAGTCGCAACATTGTAACAGGCGAAAAGAAATTGCAGGGCGAGTTTTACCTTGAGCAATTCGACGAAGTCAGTGCCGACGGAAAAGATATTAACACAATCGGTGCGAAGTATTTGGCAAAGTTGCAGGAGATAGCTTGGAAACTGGAAGATGTCAACAAAGATGTTCGACGAATCCGCTTTACCGTTGAGGCTGGAAAACTTTGGCTAATTGAGCAAAAATCGGTTGAAGCAAAATCGACTATTTCGCTCGTGCAGTTGCTTTTGGATTTATATAACCGAAAGGTTGTTGACGCTGAGTACGTTGTGTCAACAGTTAAGCCCGGACAGCTCAACGAAATTTTGCATCCAGTTATCGATTTAACGAGTGTCAAGTCGCTCAAAAAATCGACGGGCGGTATTGCAGGTGCGCCTGGAGCGGCAGTCGGACGTGTGTACTTCAGTGCAGACTCACTTATCGATGCACAGAAAAAAGCAAAAATGGAAGGCAAGGACACACGATGCATTTTGTGTATGCCTGCGACGTATGCAGGCGAGGTAAAAGCGATCGAAGTTTCAACGGGCGTTTTGTCCAACGAAGGCGGATATGCCGCCCACGCTTCTGTTGTTGCCCGCCAATACGGAAAAATCTCACTTGTCCGCCCCGACATGAAAATTATGAAAAACAAGGCGGTTATCGACGGAGTTACGATTAACGAAGGCGACATGATTAGCTTGAACGTGCCGTATTATGGCGAGCCGATTGTGTATTTCGGCGAAGTGAAACTCATCGAGCCAGATCCGAAAACTTCTGGGCTTTTGGATTTTATCGCACTGACCAAGTCGTTTGTTTCGGATTTCCACGTAAGAGCAAATGCTGACAGTCCCCGCGATGCGAATTTAGCTTTGGCGTTTGGAGCGGAAGGCGTCGGTTTGTGCCGAACTGAACACATGTTCTTCAAGGATGAACGCATCAATATTTTCCGCGAAATGATTTTAAGTGAATCAGTTGCAGAACGCGAAAAAGCACTCGACAAATTGTACAAATTTCAACGAGATGACTTTTACGGTATTTTGAAAGCAATGGCAGGAAAGGAAGTTACCATTCGCTTGCTTGATGCACCGCTACATGAATTTTTGCCGCACAATGAAATTGAGCTGGCAAACTATGTTGAGCACATCAAAAAAACTAAAAATGAATCTGTAAATAAAGCCCAGCTCAATTCACAAATTGCGATGATGTCTGAAATTAACCCGATGCTCGGTCATCGAGGATGTCGTGTTGCCATTTCGTATCCTGAAATTTATGCAATGCAGATTAGAGCAATTTTCGATGCTGCGTATTCTTTGCAAAAAGAAAAAGTTGAAGTGCATCCGGAAATTATGATTCCGCTAATTATGAGCTTCCGTGAGTTTAAGCAAATTGCTTTTGGTAAAAAAATCGAAGGACACTCTTACATCGGTTTAACTGCGATTGAAGAAAGCGTTCGTGAGAAATTCAAAGCTAAAAAGATTCGATACAAGATGGGCGTTATGATTGAGTTGCCGTCAGCTGCACTCAATGCGGACGAAATTGCAAACTATGCACAGTTTTTCTCGTTCGGAACAAATGACCTGACGCAAACAACGCTTGGACTTTCGCGCGATGACTTCAATAGCTTTATGCCAGATTACACAATGTACGATTTGGTGGACGGCAACCCGTTTGCAGTTCTTGACTCGGCAGTTCGTCAGTTGATTTTGATTGCCTTGCAACGAGGACGCCTCGTTCGCCCAGAGCTGGTGTGCGGTCTTTGCGGTGAGCATGGAGCTCGCCCCGAAAACGTCAAGTTTTGCATGGAAGCAGGCTTAAATTACGTGTCGTGTTCATCGTATTCTGTGCCGATTGCCTTGCTTGCGATTGCTCAAGCTGAAATTGAAAAGGCAAACAAAGAGGGCAGAAAAATTACGCCGAACATAAAAAAGTCGGCTTCAGGAGCTGCAACCTCTGCAACTAAAAAACCAGCAGCAAAAAAAGCTGCTGGAAATAAATCGGCAAAATAGCCCGCGGTTGCGCTTATTTTAGGAAAGCTCTAAAAACATCAGTTTTTAGAGATAACCTTTTAAACTCAAAGCCCTCTTTGGAATTTATCTCTTTGGGGGCTTTTTTGTCCATGCGTGAAGCATTTGACACATTGACGCACAAGGAGTGAATTTTATGAAACTAACGTTCAAAGAAGACTTTTTAATGGGAGTGGCTTCGGCGGCAACTCAAATTGAAGGCGGCGACTTAGACACAAATTGGATGCAGTTTTTTCGCGATGGCAAGGTGAAAGATAACTCCTCCCCTGCTAAAACAACCGAGCATTGGAAACATTGGCGAGAAGATGATGAGCTTATGGTGCGGCTAGGTATGCAAATCACGCGCATAGGCATCGAGTGGGCTCGCCTTTTTCCCGAAGAAGGGTGCCTCGATATGTCTGCCGTTCAGCATTACAAAGACGAAATCGAGTTTTTCAAACAACATAATATCAAAGTTCTTTTGACAATTCACCACTTTTCGAATCCTATGTGGTTTGAAAAAAAAGGCGGCTGGTTAAAAAGCGAAAATATAGCCTATTTCCTTGAGCTTGTGAAAACGGTCGTTCAACAGTTTGGCTCTCTCGTTTCGGAATACATCACGATTAACGAGCCAAATGTATATGCAACGAACTGCTATTTTTTTGGAGAATGGTACCCGTGCCACAAGTCCGCAAAGGAAACTTTTACCGTGATGGAAAATATGGCAGCCGCCCACATCCAAGCGTACTTACTAATACACGAGATGCGAGAGAAAGCAGGCTTTACCGACACAATGGTTAGCTTTGCAAATCACCTGCGAGTTTTTACACCGAAGAGCCGCTTTAATCCGCTGCATAGATTTGCAGCTCGTACAAGCGAATATTTATTTCAAGCGGCGTTAAGTAAAGCAATGCTTCTGGGAAAATTTTGCTATCCGCTGGTGAACCGCTTGCACATCAAAAAAGGCGTGTACGCCGATTTCCACGCGATAAACTATTATTCACGAAGCTGCGTGTCAGGCTTTAAAGACGGCGTAATGGAAGGTGTGCCGAAAAACGATTTAGGCTGGGAAATTTATCCGCAGGGGATTGTGCAGTGTGCCGAAAAAATGTATCGGCTGGTAAAGCTTCCGATTTGGATTACTGAAAACGGAACAGCAGACAACGCGGAACAATTCCGTTCGCGATACATTTTTGAGCATCTTTCCGCGGTGATGCAATCGCCACTACCGATTGAGCGTTACTATCACTGGTGTTTTATCGACAACTGGGAATGGATGGAAGGCGAAGTGCCGCGGTTCGGTTTGGTTCATAACGACTACGCAACACAAACACGAACCGTAAAATCTTCTGGTGAATTTTTCTCTAAAATGATTGCTACTCACTCTGTAACGGAAGAGCTTTACGAGGCTTACGTCGCAGGACAACGTTACCGCAAAAGCTCAGAAGTATAACTAAAAAGCCTTTAATTAAAAGGCAAAAATGAGGCTATAGCTTTGAGGTTTTTCGCTATCCAGCTTTTCCGTTTACAAATACTAAAGAGCGTGAAATTTATTTTCGCAAGCGGACTTTTTCGATGTCGTAACTAAAAAGTTCACGCAAGTCGTTTGCACCTAAGGCGAGCAAAGCCATGCGGTCGATGCCGAGCCCCCACGCGAGTACTGGTACATCCACGCCTTGAGCTTTGGTAACTTCGGGACGAAAGATGCCAGCACCGCCCAATTCAAACCAACCTAGAATCGGGTGCTTGACGTGGACTTCGATGGAAGGCTCCGTGAACGGGAAATACGCCCCGACGTACTTTACTTCGGTCGCACCAGCAATTTCCATGGCAAACATCTTCAACATTCCTAGCAACGTCCGCAAGTTCACGTCGCTGCCTAAAATCATCCCGTCGAGCTGGTAAAAGTCGGAAAGGTGCGTCGCATCAACCTTATCGTAACGGAAACAACGCGAGATAGTAAAATACTTTCCTGGAATATTTGCCGTCGAAAGTTTACGCACGGAACAAGCCGTTCCTTGACTTCGAAGCAAAAGCCTTTTGGTAAAATCCACGTCAAACTTGTAATTCCAGCCACGACTTCCCGTACCGCCGCCGTTTTCGTGAGCTTTAACCACATTTGTCAAATACGGCTCGTCAATTGTTTTTGCCTGCGTCGGATTTTTAATATAATACACATCGTGAATGTCTCGAGCAGCGTGAAACTGAGGCATAAAAAGTGCGTCTGAGTTCCAAAAGTCCGACTGCACCAAGTCGCCCTCGACTTCTTCAAAGCCTAAATTTGCAAGTTTATCTTTTACGTTTTCCAAAAAGCGTGCATACGAATTTTCTCGCCCTGGAATGAGTCGTGCGGGCGGCAAGGCAATATTGTAACTGCGGAATTTCATATCTTTCCAACTGCCAGTTTTAAGCATCTCGGCTGTTAGCTGCCCTACTTCATCTCCTGTCAAGTGAAGCTTTTTCAGTTCTTGCTGAACGGATGCTGCCGCCTCAGTTAGAGCAAACACAACGCGGTCTCGCTCCACAATCTTGAATGGAACGTCACCAGCACCACGCTTTTTTGCGATAGCCTTCACCGCAGAAATTTCTTCTGGCGAAAGGTTTGCTTCGGCGATTGTTTTATCGGCACTCTCGTGCGCTTTTTTGATGAAGCTTTCCTGCAACGCATATTTTGTGTCAGTCGGCATACGCATAAAAACTGCGTTTTTATGTTCGTCCATCGAAACGCAACCTTCCTTTGAAAGCTGCCCGAACGCCGTGCCGATTTCTTTGTTTTCTAAACCAAGTGCTTGGGCAATCTGTGGCAACGAAAGCGGAGTTCCCTTTGAAAGCAATTTCGCCACTCGCAAAATCGGTAAGCCACTTTGAAAACACGTTTCGCCGACTTCGGTCAATTCATAAAAAACTTCCGTCTTTCTCGCCACTTCGCCGAGTAAGCCTTTCATCTGCAACCACGAAAAAACTTGATTCGCATGCCCTTCTTTGAAATTAAGCTTTGTGTCCAAAAGCTCATTTGTTAAATTTTCACCGACAGTGAACGCATTTAACACTTTGATTTCAAGCGGGTGCAAATTTTTTATTTCAATCATAAATGCCTCATAACAATGGGAAGTATTATAGTTGTTTTTTTAAGTTTTTTCAAGATACAAGCGTAAATTTTTTAATGATAAGTTCATTGCTGACATGTTGCGATTTTAAAGTATTCTGCTGAGAGGTAAAAGAAAACATATTTTTTAAAAAAATGTTACAGCAAAGTACTTGACAAAATCATTTTTTTTTTATACTTGATGTATCTTTTTTTAGTTTTTAAGGAGTAAAATTATGAAAAAAGGTTTTATGTCACTTTTGTGTGCGGTTTTATTGTCGGTTTCGGCTTTTGCCGATTTTATCTGGGACCCGTTAACTTTCGGATATAACAACATTTCCATGAAAGGAAATGCAAAAGTGGAATATGATGCGGATAAATACACTATGGTTGTGTTTAAAGAAAAAGGGAAAATGTCCATGAATAATTTCGGATTTATGCCCCTTGTTGCAGGTCTTGGTTACTTACCGAAAAAAGCTGGCTTTTACTTTATGTGGGAAAACTTTCTGGGAATCGGAAAATTTAGCTTCAAAAGTGAAAAATTTGATGAGCGCTTTTTTCATGATGATGAACTGAGGCATGCAATTGCATTTGATTTTTCAACAAACCTTATTTTTGGTTTTGCTTTTTCACCTGTCGACAATCTCCATCTTTCATTCGGTGCAGGACTTGCAGCAGGTGTATTCGCAGGTGGATCTGAATATGATAACACAAATCTAGGACTACTCACGGTACGACGATACAAATCCTCATTTGGATTTTCTGTCGGTGTACCGTTCGATGTAACCGGTCGCTATTATTTTTCAAAACATACTGGCATTCTTTTCGGCTTACAGGACACCATTATGTTCACGGGTAATGATACAAAATCAAGCTTGAGTGAGGACCGTGGCAACGACCTCGTATGGCTGAAACTTTATACCATATTCGCAAACAAATTCACTTTCAAGTTCGGACTCACGACACGCTGGTAGATTTTACTTTGCACAAAATGCAAACCGAGGCACACTGTAAAAAGACGCTTAGGTTTGCATTTTGGAGCAAACCACCTTTTCAAAATAGCTTTTTATAAAATCGCCCATTACGCTAAAAATTTATAAAAATACTCAACCTCAATTCGCACGCGTTTCAAAAAACTTTGCTCCAAAATCTTATCGCCTAAATTTGTCGAGTAATCAGGAAAGTGCAAAAAAAGAAAATCGTTTTTCGCGAGAAGCTCTTTTAACTCAGCTTTTGATAAATTATTTTGCCCAGTTAAATTTTTGCGTATTGTTTCCAAGTCAGAAATAGTTTGCGAAAGAAAAGCAGAAAGTTTCTGGAAAGGCTTTTTTACAGGCTGCCCAAGTGCCATAAAGTCCGCCTGAGGCGTTACGCTCCCGCTCGCTTGTGCGAGCTGCAAAACCGCATCAAACGAAACGGTTTGATTAGCCGAGCGAGCAAAACTGTCCAGCACGTGAATGTTCCGCACCTTGCTGCGTATTTCATCAAAGATTTTTGAATAGGCTTGAAGAGCAGGTGTTGAGAAAAATTCGCCTTGGCTATTTTTCACGTGCAGGACTGTTTCGTCAAAAAAGTGAGCTCCGACAAAAAGCGGATTGAGTCGTGAATGCTCGGCAAATCGGTTGGCAACCTGAAAGCTGTATTTCGAGTGCGTAAAGTCGCTCCTATAAGCGAAGTCCAGCCCCGAAACAAAAATCGGGACGCTTTCATCGGTTCGGATGTTCAAAGCGAGTTGGATTGCACTCAAGCCAACTGAGCCAGCACTTTCAAAGCTGCCCGAAACAAAATCCGCGTTTTTGAAGCGTCGCAAAAATTCTGCCGAGGCGTATTCCGTGAAATAAAATAGAACAGGTAGTCCGTGCTTCTGTGCATTTTTCACCACGGACGGCTGCGAGGTTAGGTCGGCAAAAAGCATCGGCGGCGGCGAACCGCAGTTTGCGAAGCCCGCAAAAGCGTCGGCGATAAAAACCTGCGACTCCAAAACCGTCACTGCATCAGGCTTGAATATTTCACTCACGGCTTTTGCAACAGCATCCACAGCGATGATAAAAAAAGCATTTCTGTGGCGAGCAAGCTTTTCGGAAATTGCGTCGAATGAAGCACCTGCACCAATTATCAAAATGGGTTTTTTCACCGAAAGATTTTCAAGCGGATATATCGAGGTCTGATTTTGAATCGCTTCTTTTAAGTTTTTAAAAAAATTACCCGCGATACCGTGACCCATTTTTATCAATGTTAAACGGTTGACAGCTTTGCTTTTTAAGTGGTGCTCAACGTGGCAATACAGTTCGTCAAAAAAGTTTTTTTGCACGTTATCGCTTGCTGGAAGCACCGACGAGCGGATAAGTATGCACCGCGAAAAGTCGAATTTCTCGTCGAGTGCGAGAACCTTCGAAAAAGCTTCGCCGACACTTTCAAAATGCTCAAAGCTAAAATTAGCAGAATCGGTTTGCAAAAAGCTAAAGTGCAACTCCGTCAAATGCTGCATCGAAAAGTTATAAAGGACATCGTCGGGCTGCACCGCAAGCACATACGAATGCTCGCCGAGTTTGGCTAAAAGCTCCCGAACGCCGTAATCAAGCACAGGAGATGCCAAAAGTACAAGCGTCCGCGGTTGAAACACAGTCGAGTCGATTACTTGCAGAACGCTGCGAGCTGGAGCATACTGCGAGTACAAAGGCTTACCGCGGTAGAAAACCACGGAGCCGTTTTCGCGTTTTGACAAAAACGGTTCCGTGATGCAATTACACTCCTGCACTAGTTTTCAAATTTGTAAAGATTGTTTTTTGCTTTCGGGTTTTGCAGGATATAATCAATGACGGTTTGCTGTGCAATCGAAAGCGGAAATTGGCGTGTCAAAAGCGAAAGTGTGTAATATTCCGACCAGCTTCGGTTTTGATTTTTGTAGCTTGACACAGCGGCATCCGAAATTTCATCCGCGGGAGTAATTTCGTCCAACATTGCAACAATCGCATTTTCGTTAATCAAAAACGGTTTGGAAAACTCGCCTTGCTTCAAAGCAAATATTTCTCGGAAAAAATCCTCATTTCTGCTGATGCTCGATAAAAAAGAGTCGCTTGACGGCAAGGAAGTTAAAAATTGCGAGTTACCGTAGTTGATAGTAAAGCGGTCGGTTTTCGCAGGCTGCACCAAAAATTCAATTGACGCTTGCTGAAAACCTTTTTCGTTTGCCGCTTTGATAAAATCATTTGCACGTGCAACCAAATAATCTTCGATGATGCCCTTCTCATATTGTCGCATATAATATGACGCTTGGTCTATAAGCGATGAATTTGTAAAATCTGGCTGAACTGGGTCGCTGTTGCATTTTAGCACAACATACAACGAGTTCATTTTAACTGGTGTACTCACCTCGCCAGCTTTTAAGTTTATAACTTTTGACAAATCTTCAGCATTGGGAAAAAGGGCATTTAAATCCTTTCGATATGAGTTTATCAATTTACCTTCCGCGTCAACGTATGAATTTGTAACGCTCGCGTTTTGGTTTTTGATTGCGTCTTCAAAGGTAACGTTTCCCTTCAAAATTTCCTTTGAAACGTTTGACGCTGCCTTTTCGTCTTGGAAGGAAACAACAGAAAGGTCGTACTTCACAAACAAATCCGAATGCTCTTCTGCATACGCTTTTACCTTGTCAGTCGGAAAAATCGTCGAGCGAAAACTAACATATTGAACAGTCCGCTTTTCGCTATTCATTCCCGCAACAAACTTTGCTTCTTTAGTGCCAGTCTTTACACCATAATAATCGCCCGAGCCAAAAACGTCCTGAATGTATCGGCTTCGCTTTATGTTTTCGATAACTTGTGTTCGAAGCTTCAGCTTATCCGCCTCTTGCGTTTTTGCATACGCTTCCTGCGAATAAAGTCCCGTTTCAGGGTCAGTGAATTGTTTAATCATGTTCATATTGATGAGCTTGTCGGTCGGAGCATATCCGTTTCTTGCAGCTTCGGTTTCCATCGCCAAGTCGATAATACTTGCCGACATCGCCGTGTTACTCAGCTGATAATTAAAAAACTGCTGCTCTTCGGGCGTATTCGGCACCGAGCCACCGAAAGTCTCAAACATCCGCTGCACATATTGAAGCTTTGTATAAAAAGGCGAAGAAGGCTCATTCGTTATCGCATTCCCGTCCCACGAACCGAGCGTCTTTACACCGCCGAAAGTCCCCATCGACGGAATCCAAATAAACGAAATCGCCGCAATACTAAGAACGACAATCGCAAAAAAAGACCCAACTGTTTTCATCTTCATAAAACACCACCAACAAAATACAAAATATCCCAAACTTCAGGAGACCCCGAAAAATCCGCACGGACTTCGAGGGTATCCGACATTATATAAAAAGTATCCATCTTTGTCAATATCGAAAAACGCCCCAAAACAATTATCTCCTTCACGCAATTTTTCGCTTTTCAATATTTTTATACGAAGCTAAATGAGTCCATTATTAGTGTGCCAAAGCTTAAAAGTGTTTGGCAAAGCCGCTTTCAGATTTTCAGTTCAAGCAGAGCATTTAGTAAATTGCTGTAACTTTCGGCACAAGCCACAAAGAGTTATAAGCCGCAAGACCAGTGCTTTCTTCCCAGATGCGTCGCGAAGCATAAGTTTCAGTTTTGTTCACAACCATACTTTCGGAAAGCATTTGAGTTTGCGTCAAAACGTCATAAGAAAAAGCAACATGCAGTCCGTCTTGCTTTGCGAAAAATTCTGACGCAGCCTTGTCCGTCTCAAAAGGCATATTCAAAGCCAACGCCGCATCAAGCGGAACCCAGCCTACTCCATCAATGTAAAATTCGTTCCACCAATGAGCTTGCGTCAACTGCTGTGCCCCGATAATAATCCCCGAAACTTGGATGCAAGGTATCCCCAAAGCCCTCATCAATGTGCAGTACATAAGCGAAACTTCGTATGCATCGGCACGGTTAGTTTTGATGCACTGCAAAATATCTGTTTTCACGTTGATAGGATGATGCTCTGGCTTTACATTTTCCACAATGTACGTAAATACTTTTTTTGCGTTATTGTAAGGGTTTTTTGAGCCGCCAGTAATCTTTTGAGCCAGCTCTGCAACTTCAGCCGCATCCGAAGGAATATCGTTTTGAGGCTCCACATAACGCAAAACTTCAGGCTTGATTTTAGAAACGGCAGAAACCTGAGCAGGATTCACCGCTACATCGACATCATAGGTGTCCACAACTATACTTTCCGAAACTGTGATTTTACTTTCTTCTGTTAAATTTTCAAAACGATAAATCGTGCTACCTTGAAAGTTTACCGCAAAAGCTGGAGGCTCAGTCGTTTGCACCGTAACATTTTTTTGCATCGAGGCAGTTGCAGGATGCGGCATACTTAAAAACAAAGTATTTTGCGACAAACGTATTTTAAAATCCTGCACGCTTGCCGAAAGCGAAAGCAAAATCGTCCGCTTGTTTGAAACAGATTTTTTGCCAACTCGGTTCGAAACGCCAAAAGGCACAGGATTACTGAAACCGCTTTCCGTTTTCACAACGATATTTCCAGACGGAGCCGTGTCAGGCACGCAAATAGTAATTTCCTTGTCGCTCCATTTGACAAAATCGAAATTGCTTTCGGTGCAAAAAGCCCCTTCAATATCGTTTGTATTTTCCTGCAAAAAGTTTTCGGCTAGCTCGGTAAAAATCACCTGCGAATTTTGTCGCGTTGCCCCGAAATTATTTCCACTAAGCGTTATTTTTTCGCCAACACTTCCACTTGATTTACTTACCGCAGTAATTTCAGGCTTCAACACCGTGGTCGTTTTTTGCTGTACCACTGGCAATTCTTCCTTGTTTGTTAAAACAAATCGCTGAGAACTCAGGTTAGCATTGACAACCGAAACTAAACTTGTGTCAAAGTTTTTCGGCACCTTAAACGTAATTTTTTCGTCTGTCCAAGAAGTGCAAAGTGTCGATGAAAAAAAATCATCACCAAACCGCAAGCCTTTTCCGCTGTCTGCCGTGCCGAAATTTTTGCCCAAAACGGTAACCGTGTCATCTGGCAAAACAACAACCGGAAAAATCGAGTCCACAACTGGCTTTTTTCGCAAAAAACCGAATGAAAACCGCAAAACAAAAACCGCCAGAATCGCCAAACTTAAAAAAAGCACCACCCGAAAAAGCGGAGACTTTTTAAGCGTGTAAGTAAACCAATTCATTACTCGGTAGGCTCTTTCGTTTTAATAGTTTCAACCTGTGGGGCTTGCTGAAAAATCGCACTGTTCTGTCCGAATTGAACAGTATTCGCGGGCATATCAATAACGATAAAGTTTCCGTTCTTTTGCGTCGGCATATAAAAACGCAAAAAACCGCTCACGCCAGAATTAAAATCCAACTGCTTTTGGGACGCATTCGTCGCACGCACAACGCCACTTGACGCTTGAAACAACGGATAAGCGATTGACTGCGTTTGCTGCTTTTGCGACATCGCAGCAAAAAAAGTAAACGGCGGCAAAAACAAAACAACCAACACCGCCGCAACCAACATCGGAGCTGGCAACCTGATGGTTTTGTGCCAAAAGTGCGTTTTGACTTCTTCCGTTCGTGAGCCATGCTTTTTCACATCATGCAACTTCGCATCAAGTTTTTTGAACGACAAGTCATAGTCAAAATCCCGTGTCTCTTCAATACCTGGCTGCTTCAAAATTGCACCCAGCTTTTTGTACTTTTCAAGTTCAGCCTTGCATTTCGGGCACTCAGCAATATGCTGCTCCAACTTTTCCTTCCATGGTGATGGAAGCTGGCCGTCAACATATTCAGAAATAACAATTTTATCAGGACATATAGACATCAGACTCTCCTATAAGTGAGGCAAGCCGCTCTCTGGCTCTAAAAACTCTCACTTTTACATTACCTTCAGTGATACCGAGTATTCGACCGATTTCTTTGTAGTTTAAATCGCCGTACTCTTTTAGCTGTAAAACAATTTTCAGCTTATCAGGTAACAAATCCAATGCAGTATTTACAATTTTCGATGTTTCCGTCTTCAAGTAAACTTCTTCGCCAGTGTCCATTTTGCGCGTGTCTTCCTTGAAAGCCTTTGCATACGCCTTGCGCTCCCGTCCCTTTCGCTTCACTTGATTAAGCGATGCATTTTTAACCACACGAATAAGCCAAAACTTCGCGTCATTCAGCGAAGGAAACTGCATTTGCTTTTCAACCATTTTAATCAAGCTGTCATGACACAAATCTTCAGCAATATCCTCAGCCCTCACGATATTATATGCAACCTTAAACAAAACAGGCATCAACTCGGCATAAATTTTTTGAAAATCGCTATCTTTTGCCGCATCCAAGACATCCGAATCTAATATATCCAACTAATTTTCCTCCAATTTATGCACTGGCACAGCTATCGTTTTTTCCATATTGTTCCAGCAGGGCTGTCTTCCAAAATGATTCCCATTTCGTTTAGCTCATCGCGAATTTTGTCGGCAAGCTCAAAGTTTTTGTTCTTTTTAGCTTCGCTTCGTTTTGCAACCAAAGCATCAATTCGCAAAGCTTGCTCATCTTTCACGATTTCTGGCTTCGATTGAGTCGGCTGCTCCAAAAGTTTTAAGCCCAGCACATCATCAAAAATTTTCACCAAAAGGACAATTTCCTTTGCCGGCAAGCTTTTTTCCTTTATGGTCGCATTCAAAACGGAAAGTGCTTTCGGTGTCGAAATATCCTGCATAATGCTTTCCGCAAAATCAGTAACCAAGTTTCTTGCCGTTTCATTTGAAACTTGTGCCAAAGCTGCCTCGTATGAAAGTGGCTCACTATGCACAATTTTTTCAAAATCCGATTTATCGCATTCGTCAATTATTTTTTGAAGCTTTGTCAAAAGACTCTTGCGTGAATTTTTGGCAGTTTCCAACGCCTCCCAAGAAAACTTAATTTGGCTTCGATAATGCCCGCCAAGCAATAAAAAGCGGTAATCAAGTGGCTCAACACCTTCCTGAATTAAATTATCCAAAATCAAAAAGTTGCCCTCTGACTTGGACATTTTGCCCTTGTCAAGCACCAAAAATTCATTGTGCAACCAATAATTTACCCACTTTTCGCCAGTCGCACCTTCCGATTGAGCAATTTCGTTTGTGTGATGAATCCGCACGTGGTCGATGCCGCCAGTATGTATATCGATTTTTTTGCCCAAATACCGCATACTCATCGCCGAGCACTCAATGTGCCAACCGGGATAACCGCGTCCCCAAGGCGAATCCCACAAAAGGGCGTGGTTTTCAAACTTGCTGTTGGTGAACCAAAGCACAAAGTCAAGCGGATTTTTTTTGTTTTTGTCGACTTCAATTCTCGCACCAGCTTTTAGCTCATCTAAGTTGATTCTCGCAAGCTCGCCGTATTTCGGAAACGTTGAAATATCATAATACAAATTTCCGCCAGCGAAATATGTATGCCCGTTCGCTTCAATTTGCTTGATAACATCAATCATATCGGCAATGTGGTCTGTCGCCTTGCACACAACGTCGGGCTTTCGAATATTGAGCCGCTCGCAGTCGTAAAAAAACGCCCGCGAATAAAAATCCGCAATTTCCAAAACCGATTTTCCGCGTTCTTTTGCCGAGCGGAGCATTTTATCTTCGCCGCTATCAGCATCGTCGGATAAATGCCCGACATCGGTGATATTCATCACGTGTTTAACCTTATATCCGAGAAAGGCAAGACTGCGGTCAAGCGTATCTTGAAAAACATACGCCCGCAAATTTCCAATGTGTGCATAATTGTAAACAGTCGGACCGCACCCATAAAAACCAGCATGTCCCGGAACAATCGGATGAAATTCCTGTAAACTTGAACCAAGCGTATTGTATAATTTTAGCATATTCTGTCCTTCTTTTGCCAGGCGAACTTTGAGCATACCCGCCGAGTATCATCAGCTTCGAAAGCGTAACTAGCACCTTTCAAAACTACCTTTATCTGACAATTATACTGAATTTTTACGAAAAAAGCAAGGCTGATACTTTTTCGGGCTAGATGGAACCTATCGCGATTTTTGGCACTCAAAGGTATGTAAACGACGCTTTTTCAGCGAGTTGTAAAGCCGAACTTTAACGTAAATTTATTCATAAAAACTGCGTCTGAAAAAAGTTTTACGTGGTTCTTAAAAGATTTTGCCAAACCGAATATATTTTGCACACCAAAAGTCAAGCTGAGATGTTCCATAAAAAAGACTCTTGCAGTTATATCCAGAGGCACGCCTAGTATAATAGCACCGTCATTAACTTCTAACGTACCAGTCGCAGAGTTCCCCAACGAAGCAACGCACCCAAAAAAGCCCAAAGAGAATCCACTCCCGAAAGAAACGTAGATAGTTTTTATCGGTTGGAAAACAAAGCCGAAGATAAACGAATTTACCCAGCTAAGAGATTTCGATGAAGTTTTTCCACCTATGCTTCGCACGATTTCCGATTTACGTGGAAACCGCACATTCCCCACACCGAGTATATGTTCCCACATAAAATAAAAGCCTTTGTCCTTCGGCATATACCCGAACCCCGCAAATATGGGCATAACTGCGACCTGATGCATCGTTATCGGAAGATTAACTTTCTCCACAGGAGCGGGAGCTTTCGTATAAAGGCTTTTTACATTTAGCGTTGTGTTTGAATAACCAATTGTAAAAGACTCCACTAAAAAATCGGCTGACGCTGCTGCACAAAGGATTATCATTGCAAAAAATAAAACGACAAGTTTTTTCATAATTATCCGCCTATTTCGATTATGTTGACTAAGAATAGCTTAAAAATCTCATTTTGTCAATCGAAAAGAAGGTCGCTCCCACGGAAGTAAATTTTTTCACTTGTGAAACGGTCGAGCTTTTTTGCTTTCAACTCCGCAAAAGTTTTATCGACAGCTTAAAACTTTTTTAGGTCAAACCTAAATTGACGATGCGGTTCAAAAATTGGCGACGTTTTTCAAAAATTATATTTTTGAAAAACTCGAAAGTCA
>CALAEM010000061.1 GCA_937890985.1 uncultured Treponema sp.
AAAAATCCGCCAAGCGGATTTTTAGATGCCACATCGGTTGCACATTCGGTGAATGACGACGAAGTCAAGCTTGCAAGTTCGAGTATTTTTCGCAAAGTTGATTTTAGTTTTTGCGAAGCGATGTCTGTGCTTGATTCGAAAATTACTGTCGTTGAACACGCTAAATCAAAGTGATGCATGGATTTACTTAAACGAAGTGCTGTTATAGTGGTGCGAAAA
Organism: uncultured Treponema sp.; assembly: GCA_937890985.1. Lineage (GTDB taxonomy): Bacteria > Spirochaetota > Spirochaetia > Treponematales > Treponemataceae > Treponema_B. Next base: position 220 of record CALAEM010000061.1, read on the forward strand.
ATAAAAACTGTTTTGTCTTGACTTTTTTATAAATTTGGCTACAATGAACGAATACTATTTTAAAAGTTTTGACTTGAATGGTTTATTTTAAAACGCAATTTATTTGACACATAGAGGTATTTTTATGGCAGACATTACAAAGATGCGAAACATCGGGATTAGTGCTCATATTGACTCGGGAAAAACGACGCTTTCCGAACGAATCCTGTTTTACACAGACCGAATCCACGCGATTCACGAAGTTCGGGGTAAAGACGGAGTCGGAGCCACGATGGATAACATGGAGTTGGAACGGGAACGCGGTATTACTATTCAGTCGGCGTCCACACAGGTACAATGGAAAGGTCACGCGGTAAACGTTGTTGACACTCCGGGACACGTTGACTTCACGATTGAAGTTGAACGCTCGTTGCGAGTTTTGGACGGAGCCATTTTGGTTTTGTGTTCTGTTGCAGGCGTTCAGTCACAGTCTATTACAGTTGACCGACAGCTGAAACGCTATCACGTTCCGAGATTGGCTTTTGTAAACAAGTGCGATAGAACGGGTGCAAACCCGCTTAAAGTGCGAAGTCAGTTGCGTGAAAAACTCGGGTTGAACGCTTATATGATGCAGTTGCCCATAGGTTTGGAAGACAAACTCGAAGGTGTTGTTGACTTGGTAAAGATGAAGGCGTATTACTTCGAGGGTGAAGGAGGCGTAAATGTACGCGTTGCGGAAATCCCCGAACACATGAAAGCCAATGCACAAAAATATCGTGAAGAAATGCTCGATGCTGCGTCAATGTTTTCAGACGAATTGGCGGAAGCGTTTTTGGAAGGCACCGAAACAGAAGAGATGATTAAAGCTGCTGTCCGAAAGGGAACGCTTGCGGAAAAGTTCGTGCCAGTGTTCTGTGGCTCAGCTTACAAGAACAAAGGTATTCAGCCGCTTTTGGATGCCGTTATCGATTACTTGCCGAATCCGACTGAAGTAAAAAACACAGCTTTAGACTTGGATAACAACGAGCAGCCTCTCACTCTTTCATCTGATCCAAATGCTCCGGTTGTTGCGTTGGCGTTTAAGCTCGAAGACGGAAAATACGGTCAGTTGACATACGTGCGTGTTTATCAAGGCACGATTAAAAAAGGCGATGAATTATACAATACTCGAACTCGCAAAAAGTTCAAAATCGGACGCTTAATCCGAATGAACTCAGCCGAGATGGAAGATATCAACGAAGCACCTGCAGGTGATATTATTGCTTTGTTCGGCGTTGACTGTGCGTCTGGCGACACTTTCTGCGGTGGCAACCTCAACTATGCTATGTCGTCGATGTACGTGCCTGATCCTGTTATTTCGTTGTCAATCACTCCGAAAGACAAGGCTTCATCCGACCAGATGGCTAAAGCTTTGAACCGCTTTGTTAAAGAAGACCCGACTTTCCGAAGTTACGTTGACCCTGAGTCGAACCAGACTATCATTCAGGGAATGGGCGAGTTGCATTTGGATGTTTACATCGAGCGAATGCGCCGTGAGTATAAATGCGACGTTGAAACGGGTATGCCGCAGGTTGCATACCGCGAGGCAATCACGCAGCGTGCGGATTTCAACTATACGCACAAAAAGCAAACTGGTGGTGCTGGTCAGTACGGTCGTGTTGCAGGTTTTATCGAGCCGATTACCGAGGGCGATTACGTATTTGTGAACAACATCAAAGGTGGCTCAATTCCGACCGAGTATATTCCGTCTTGCGATAAAGGATTTAAGGAAGCGGTAAAACGCGGGACTCTCATCGGATTCCCGATTGTTGGTGTGCAGGTTACGATTAACGACGGTCAGTATCACCCAGTTGACTCCTCAGATATGGCGTTCCAAGCTGCCGCAATCGGTGCATTCCGCGAAGCCTATCCGAAAGCAAAGCCGACTATTCTGGAGCCGATTATGCAGGTTTCGATTGAAGGCCCACAGGAATTTCAGGGAAATATTTTCGGCTTGATTAATCAGAGACGTGGTATTATAGTATCTTCGACGGAGGACGGAACATTTACACGAGTTGACTCGGAAGTGCCTTTGAGTGAAATGTTTGGCTTTTCGACGATTTTGCGTTCTTCGACGCAAGGTAAAGCCGAATACTCGATGGAATTTAAGAAATACGGAAAGGCTCCGCAGAGCGTTTGCGACGAGCTGATTAAAGAATATGAAGCGAAGCGTCACGCTGAACAAAAATAGGAGGACACAATGGTAAAAAAAGATTTGATTGAAAAAAGCCCGATTCGCAGGCTTGAAAAAACATTGGGTGGCGGCTTGAAAGCTGGTGAGTTTGGAGTGATTGCCGCACAAAAAGGTGTCGGAAAAACGAGTTTGCTCGTGCAGCTTGGTATTGACGAGCTTTTGCAAGGCAATCGAGTGTTCCACATTTCGTTCAGTCAAGGGACGGATTATGCACTCACTTGGTACAATAATATGTTCGATGAGCTTGCGAAACACAAGAACCTCGAAAGTGCCGATGCAATCAAGAACGAAGTACTTGCAAACCGCGTTGTGCTTAATTTTAATCAGGATATGATTACGACGGCACAGATTATGAAGACGGTTAAAGCCTTGACCGAAGGGGCAAAAGCTAAACCGCATGCTTTGATGATTGACGACTTTGATTTTTCGAAAGCGACAAAAGAGTCAATCACCGAGTTTAAGTCGTTGGCAAAAGAGCTTGGTGTTTCGATTTGGTTCACGGCAAAAGTTGACGCAATCGACGGCATCCCGTGTACGGTGAAACCTTTTATCGATGATATTGACGTTATTCTTTTGCTGAAACAAACAGCCTATTCTGAAGTCGGAATCACTGCGGTGAAAGAGCATTCTCGAACAAATATACCAGTTGACGTTAAGTTTGACACAAAGTCGTTGCTGTTAGCTTAAGCTTTGCGGTACAGAAGTGAATTCGCCGGTGCGTTTACGTACCGGCTTTTTTTTGCACATTTATCTTTTCCGCGTTAGCCTTGCTATAAGCTTTATATATGGCAACGGATTTTAGCTATGAATTATTTTTTTTAAATAAATTAAGTTTTGAAAAGTTTTTGTGAAAAATTTTTTGAATTTATATTGACATTTATTAAAAAAAGGAATATACTGATGTCAGATATATAAATAAATTTTTATCGATACTAATTTATTTATAGGGGAGAGTAAAATGAAAGGCTATGCGATGTTAAAAATCGGCGAGTCGGGTTGGATTGAAAAAGATATTCCGGCTTGTGGCCCGATGGATGCAATCTGTAAACCACTTGCAGTTGCAATTTGCACGTCTGATGTTCACACGCTTTGGGAAGGTGCAATCGGCGAACGACACAATATGATTTTGGGGCATGAGTGCTGTGCCGAAGTTTATAAAGTTGGTGAGTTGGTTAAGGACTTTAAGCCGGGAGACCGCGTTTTGGTTCCAGCGATTACACCAGACTGGAATTCGCTGGAAGCTCAGGCGGGTTATTCAATGCATTCGGGCGGAATGCTCGCAGGCTGGAAATTTTCTAACTTCAAGGACGGTGTTTTTTCGGAATATTTCCATGTAAACGATGCTGATGGAAACTTGGCATTGTTGCCGAAAAATATTTCGCCAATTGATGCATGTATGCTTTCGGATATGGTGCCGACAGGATTTCACGGCGTTGAGCTTGCTGACGTTCAGTTTGGCGATACAGTTTTGGTTATCGGTATTGGCCCAGTTGGGTTGATGTCTGTTGCGGGTGCTGCATTCCGTGGGGCTTCACGCATCATCGCTGTCGGTACACGCAAAAACTGTATCGAAGCAGCAAAGAAATACGGTGCTTCCGATTTCATCAGTTATAAAAACGGCTCCATCGAAGAACAAGTTCTCAAGATGACAGACGGCAAGGGCGTTGACAAAGTCGTTATTGCAGGTGGCGGAGTTGAAACCTTTGACCCGGCAGTAAAGTCCCTCAAAGCTGGCGGTAAGATTGGAAACGTAAACTACCTCGGAAGTGGCACTTATGTTACAATCCCGCGTGTCGAGTGGGGTGTCGGTATGGGACATAAACAAATCAACGGCGGGCTTATGCCAGGCGGACGTTTGCGAATGGAAAAACTCGGCTCACTCGTTGCGACAGGACGCTTGAACGTTCATCACATTGTCAGCCACGTTTTTGACGGCTGGGATAACTTGGAAAAAGCTCTCTTTATGATGCGAGATAAACCTGCTGACTTAATCAAGCCAGTTGTAAAAATCGCAGACTAAGAGGCTCGCAATGAAAGTTCTCGTCATCTCAGGTTTTTTGGGTGCAGGCAAAACAACCTTCATTCAAGAGCTTTTACGTCGCGTGCATCGTGATTTTGCCATTATGGAAAATGAAGTCGGTGCTCTCGGTGTTGATGGCGAGCTTTTGCAAAACACTGATAAAGCGGAGCCGGTAAAAATCGTCGAATTAACTGAAGGCTGCATTTGCTGCACTCGTCAAGCAGATTTTGCAAGCTCCGTTTTAACAATCGCCAACACTGTTGACCCAGAGGTTTTAATCGTTGAGCCGACAGGTGTCGGCGAACTCTCGAAAATTATTGCCAACATAAAAAAGATTGAATATGAAAAGATTGAGTTGTTGGCTCCATTGGTTATAGTTGACGGGAAAAACTTTTTCGATTCGCTAAATGAATATCCTGCGTTATGCACCGACCAAATTCAAAATGCAAGTACGATTATTGTCTCAAAGACTGAAACCCAAAGCGAAAGCGACAAACTGCAAATCGAGCAAAAAATCCGCGAACTCAACCATTCCGCAGAAATTCTCACTGAGCATTACGGAAAACAAAACGCTGCTTGGTGGAACGCATTGACGGAAAAAGGCTTCGGCGGTAAACTTTCAAACGCACCCCCCGAGTCCGAAAAGTTTGAAACAGTTTCGCTCACTCCAGTGAGCTTGATAAACTGCACACAACTGCTGCTGTTTTTGTCTGGCGTTGTTTCAGGCATTTTCGGAGATGTCGTGCGTGCAAAAGGCTTCGTAAAAATCGGCAAGGCTGGATTCCAGTTCAGCGTTGTAGGCGGACAATACTCGGTTTCAGGTTTCGATGAAACAACCGAAACGAAAGCTGTGTTTATCGGCAAAAATTTGAATCGGGCTTTTTTGCGTGAGGTTTTGCAAAAACCGCTTTATGCAGTTAAAATACCGCGTTCCATGCAAAACGCTTTATCAATCACGCCTAAAGCTCATTCTTGAAAACGCCAATCCGTTTACGATAATCGACAATCTTGTCAATCAGCTCTTCTGGTGTTTCTTTCACAATAACAGTGTTACCAGAAATCAACTTTATCGTAACGTCTGGCTTGCTTTCGATAGTCTCAATCAAATGCGGATTTAACCAATACGAGCTACCATTCAATCTTGTAACTTCAATCATCATATGCTCCTTGCAAAACGATTATATCATCTCGAACTGGTAAACGCAATACCGTTAAAGAGGCGTATTCCTAAAAAGCTTTTGATACACGATGTGGAAATTAAAATCCGCAAGGATTTTAATTTCCACTGTGGATAAGCCAAACCGTTTACAAATGCTAAAAAAGCGTGAGTTGTGAGTGAGTAGATTTGGATATTTGCGAAAGATTTGCGAACGCAATTTCGAGTTGGGCATCATACCGAAGCACGACACCCAAAACGCTTTTGAAAATTATGCAAGCTTTTATCGTTTCAAGCTAACGGCAGTCCCGAGCATATTGTCAGAGGTTTGGATTGCCTTTGAGTTAAATTCGTAAGCTCGCTGAGCAACAATCATATTGACCATTTCGCTGACTGTCGAAACGTTTGACATTTCCAAAAATTTATGCTCGGTTTTGCCGAATCCCCCGAAGCCAGGTCGTCCTGCAATAGCTTGACCTGAAGCGGGCGTTTGGCGGAAAAGGTTTGAGCCTTCGGCGGAAAGTCCCGCATTGTTTTGGAAGCGGTAAAGTTCGATTTGTCCGACATCAACTGGATCGTTGAGATTGCCGACTCGAACCGAAACGCGTCCGTCTTGACTGACGGAAATTGTGCTTTCCATATAGTTTTCTGGGAAAATAATTTCTGGCAAAACGCGCAAACCGTTTGAAGTTACCAGCTGGCGGTCGGCATCAACCTTAAACGAACCGTCGCGGGTATATGCGTATGTTCCGTCGTACTGCAAAACGCGGAAAAAGCCTTCGCCGTGGATTGCAATATCGGTATTCACGCCCGTTTGCTGCAAAGAGCCTTGTGCAAAAAGCCTTTGCGTCGCCGCTAACTTCGCACCGTGTCCCATCTGAACGCCGACAGGAGTGATTGTGTCCTCAGTTGCGGGCGTTCCTGCCGCTTTTACCGTTTGATACAAAAGGTCTTCAAACTCCGCTCGCTGCTTTTTGAAACCCGTCGTGTTGACGTTTGCTAAGTTGTTGGCAACCGTATCAATATTCGATTGCTGCGTATTCATTCCCGTTGCCGCTGTCCATAAACTTCTAACCATAATTGAGTCCTTATGTTAATCTTGTCGGCGAGTTAAAAAAAAACTTTAAGGAAACGTAAAACTAAAAACTATCTTTCACCACAAATGCCAACTTTGACATTTCAAGATTTTCAACTCTCCGAATATAAAATCAATTCACCTAGGCTTATTCAATTCTTTGTGTCAAAAGCTCAATACGAACGGACGGACGCGGTATAAAAGCTCACTATGTTTGTATTAAAACCGTGCAGGATGCACGGTTTTAATACAAACTCGAAGTTCAAAAATTGGAACGGATGCCAATTTTTGAACCGCATCCTTGGCGGTGGTGACAAGGACGCAGGTCAATTTGCAATATCTGTATTTTGAATTATTGTAAATTGACGACGTTGTAAATTACCTTGCATTTATTCCAAAAAATTTTATAATTCGAAGTTGAGAAAAGCGGTACATCAAAAAATTGCACTGCAACAAAAAATCCGCAAGGTGCAAAAAAAAATACCGCATCAAACGGCAAGCTGACACAAAGCGTGTTCGCAAAAGTGAGATCACCGTGTGCCAAAATCGCCAAGGAGATATTTCGATGAAAAGTTCGTTATTTACAGATTTTTACGAGTTGACAATGGCTCAAGGTTTTTGGAAAAACAACGTAAATTATCCTGTCGTTTTCGATATGTTTTTTCGCAAGCATCCATTTAATGGAGGCTATTCTGTTTTTGCAGGTTTGGAACCGCTTCTTCAAACCATTTTGGATTTTAAATTTTCAGACGATGATGTTAATTATCTGAAGGGGCAAAAAATTTTCTCCGATGAATTTTTGAAATTTTTACGTGGATATTCTTTTTCGGGAAATATTTATGCGATGAATGAAGGCTCTCTGATTTTTCCGAATGAGCCACTTATGCGTGTTGAGTCAAGTGTAATTGATGCAATAATTCTCGAAGGCTTGATTTTGAACACGATTAATTTTCAAAGTTTGATTGCAACCAAAACCGCCCGCATTTGGCTTGCATCGCAAAAAGGCTCGATTATGGAATTCGGCTTACGTCGTGCTCAAGGCTATGACGGTGCAATGAGTGCAACGCGCTCTGCTTTTATCGGCGGTGCAAGTGGCACAAGTAATGCACTTGCTGGAAAGCTATACGACATTCCAGTGATGGGAACAATGGCTCACTCGTGGGTTATGTCTTTTGACGACGAAGACACAGCCTTTGAAAAATACGCCGAAATTTACCCAAGCTCTTCCATATTTTTGATTGACACTTATGACACGTTGAAAAGCGGAATCGGAAGTGCTATCCGTGTCGGAAAAAAATTGCAGGCAAAGGGGCAAAACTTCGGAGTAAGGTTGGATTCAGGCGACTTGTACTATTTGAGCAAGGATGTCCGAAAACGTCTGGATGAAGCTGGTTGCCCCGAAGCAAAAATCACTGTGTCAAATGAATTAACCGAAGAGATAGTCGAATCACTGGTACTCAATAAAGCTCCGATTGACAGCTGGGGTGTCGGGACGCACATGGTTACTGGTGGCAATGAATCGTCATTCACTGGCGTTTATAAACTTGCAGCCCGACAAGATGAAAACGGAAACTGGCTCCCGATTATGAAATTTTCCGACAACCCTGAAAAGCGAACAACGCCAGGCATTAAGCAAGTTTGGCGGCTTTACAACAATGACGGCACTTTCAAAGCTGACGTCGTGTCGTTGAGCAACGAAGTAATCGAAGCAAACGTGGAGCGTACCTTTTACCACCCGAGCGATAACTCGCAATGCTTTACTTTCACGCCAGCGAAAGTTGAAGCCTTGCTGAATTTGAAAATCAAGGCTGGGAAACGCGTTTGCGAGCCGCAGGATTTGCACACTATCAAAAAATATGCCGAAGGCCAGCTCAACTGCTTGGATAGTACGTCAAAGCGTATTTTGAATCCACACATTTATAAGGTTTCGCTCACAGAAAAGCTCAAAGACTTAAAGCAATCGTTGACGCTAAAGCGAAAGAAATAATGGTATTCGCCATCTTAAACTGAAACAAGATTTTTCAGATGTTAGAATTGAAGCGTATTTTGAGCTACACGTTTTGAATGGTTAAAGCTCGTTCAAACTAAAGCATAGTGGGCGTTCTGCACGTTTTTATAACTCACTGAAAAACTCGAAGTTTAAGGCTGGAATCGGTAATCGCCATGCGTTAGGGATAGTAGCAATTGCTCACGGTGTGTCAACACCGTGAGCAAAACAAAAGTGCGGCGATAATTCACGACGCACTTTTGTTCGGAGCGATAGCGTAGTTGCGAATAGCCCGACCCTTGTTTTGCTTTTCAAAACAAAACAAGGGGAACGCCCAAATGGAATTATTTAATTCAAAATTAATCTGAAACCTGAGCCATATCTGAAATTTTTTCCAAATGCGATTCGACATTATGTTTGTGAGTTAAAACAACGAGTCTGTCGCCTGCCGAAATAAAAGTGTTGCCGTCAGGGATAAGTTCTTCTTCGCTGCGGGCGATGCTCACTATTAAGCATTCGTCAGGCCACGGCACGTCAAAGATTTTTTTGCCGTCCAAAAAAGATTCTGGCGAAACGAAAACTTCAAAAACTTCTTTGCCATGTTCTGCGGTTTTTTCTTTTTTGTCTGCAAAGTCTTCGCTGCTCAAAATCTGTTTTAAAAGGACTTCGTCGTTCGGCGGAGATTTAATTATGTTTGCGGTAATGTATGCAGCTGCGGTTGTCAGCACCAAGCCGCCCAAGTGAAAAAGGTCACCGCTTGTTTCCGCAAGAAGCACGATTGCGGTAATCGGGGCTTTTATCACAGTTGCAAAAAATGCAGCCATCGCAAAGACCATCAGGTTTATCGCGTATTGGGATTCAATTAAATTAAAATGAACCAAGACGTTCGAAAATATAATTCCAGTCAAAGCTCCGCAAGAAAGAAGAGGAACAAAGATACCGCCGATTGCTCCAGAGCCTGCGGAAAGCCCCGTGAAAATTAGCTTTGCCGCAAGAATGAGAACGAGCGTCGAAATCGGAAAGGTGTGTTCTGCGAGTGCTTCAATCAGGTGGTCACCGCCGCTAGCCGCGAACGGTAAAAAAATACAGACGGGAACCGAGATGAGGTACGGAATCAATGGAGAAAATTGCGGCGGCACTTTTAGCTTTGTGTACAATTTTTGCGACGTGTAAATTGATTTTTTAAAAAGGTGTCCAATCAAGGCGACGGCAGCTCCCAACAAAATAAGCCAGCCGAAATATTTTGTCGGAAAAAGTTGTAACCCGTGAAAATCAAAAATCGCTCCCTGCTTAAAAAACAACGACGCAGCAAGGTCGCCTGCAAAAGCCCCAAGCATTACGCAGGTTAAAAGAAGCGGACTTAAGTATTGGTGTAAATCCTCGATTGCAAAAACAATCCCAGCAAATGGTGCACCGAATGTTGCGGCAAGTCCTGCTGCGGCACCGCTCGTTACAAGGCACACCCGCTCGATGTGCGACGTCTTGCCTATTTTTTCAAAAGCACTTCCGATGTACGCTCCGATTTGAACGGAAGGTCCTTCACGCCCGACAGAAAGCCCCGCACTTATGTTCAAAACGCCACCCACAAACTTCAAAGGCAATTCTGGCCACGGAGACATATCTAGCTTTTTCATAAACTTGCCCTTGATTTGCGAAACGCCACTTCCTTTTATCATCGGATATTTTTTGATAATAACGCCCATAAAAAGCCCTAACATAATTACCGCAAAAATCGCAACAACGAGATACAACGCATTTCCGCTTGCTACCTCTGTATAAAAATCAATCCGCAGGTTTGAAATAAAATCGATTGACTTTCTAAATGCAGTAATCGCAAGCCCAGTCAAAATTCCCACGATAAAACTTTCACCGACAATTACAAGATGATTGCCGCACCAATTTTCAATAATTCTCTTTGTGTTCAAACCATTCCAACTCATCTTGCGATATTATATAAATAAACTTTTTGCTGTCAATTAAAATTTGTTTTTCAATGTCCGCATCTCCATCGGCAATCGTTCAAAATAGCAATGAATAACTCCTAAAATATTCATTGAGTAAAAGTGTTTTTGGTATTTGTAAACGGAAATGCGGTTCAGCAATGTACCTCCTGTACATTGCTGAACTCCGAGTTTTTGCGAAGCAAAAACTCGATAGGGTTGTAGCAAGCTGACTTCCGTGTCAGCTTTTTGCAAATGATGCTCAACTTAAAATCCGCCAAGCGGATTTTAAGTTGAGCCAGAGGATAAGCTTTTCCATTTACAGATGTTTATAAAAGTGAGTTGATGAATGAAAGTGAGATGCAAATTGATTTGCAGGAAGCGTTCACAAAAATAAAAAGCCTCCTCGTTAAAGTGCGAAGAGGCTTTTTCCGTCAAACTGCCGGGAGGTTTATCTTAACAGTGTTAAGACGCTTTGTGTAGACTGATTTGCTTGTGCAAGCATTGCAGTACCTGATTGTGTTAAAATCTGGTTCTTGGTGTAGTCTACCATTTCTTTTGCCATGTCTACATCACGGATTCGTGATTCAGCTGCTTGTAAGTTTTCAGCTGCGATGTCCAATCCAACGACAGTGTGCTCAAGTCGATTCTGATAACCACCGAGGTCAGCTCGTTGCTTGTTGATTCGCTTGATAGCTTCGTCCAAAATACCGATTGAGCGGTTTGCATCTGCAGGAGTTTCAATCGTCAAGATTTCTTCGTTTCCTACATTGCGTACACCCAATGCTTTGGCTGTCATTGTGCCGATGTAAACGCGCGTTCGCTGATCCATGTTGGCACCAATGTGGAACCACATAGAAGCAGTAACCGTGTTCTCTCCGGTTTCTTGTGCGAATCGTCCAGTCAACATATTCATACCGTTGAATTGTGCGTGGCTTGCAATTCGGTCGACTTCAGCAACCAGCTGAGATACTTCAACCTGAATGTACATGCGGTCTTCTGCGGAGTAAATACCGTTTGCCGCTTGAACGCTCAATTCGCGCATTCGCTGAATAACGTCAGTGGTTTCCTGCAAGTATGCTTCTGCAACTTGGATAAACGAAATGCCGTTTTGTGCGTTTTCGCTTGCTTTGTTCAAGCCGCGAATTTGGCTTCTCATTTTTTCCGAAACCGCTAAACCGGAAGCGTCATCGCCTGCACGGTTAATACGTAAACCCGACGAAAGTTTTTCAATGTTCTTGGTGTTCTTTAAGTTGGTATGACCTAAAGTCCTCTGTGAAAACATCGCACTCATGTTGTGATTAATGATCATATGCTACTCCTTTGGCTATTTTGACGGAACCCCGTCAGGCATTCCTTGCCGTTATGTCATTTTCTCCGAAATTTCTGTTACCAAGCAGAAAGACGGGAACGTTATACAACGCTCAAGTATTATATCGGTATATGAAAAAATCACTTAAGGTTTTTTTTATTTTTTTTGAAAATTTATTTGACAGAATTGCATGGTTTTGCTATAATCAATAAACGGAGTCTATTTTGCACGAACTCATTGAACCAACAAAAAAAGCATTACTCATTTTTACTATTGAAACACATAACGACAAGCTTAAAATTTTGCAAACTGATGTCGCACAAGGCGAACTAAAAAATCTTGTCGCAAATATTGGACTGGAAACGGTCGGGACTGAAACGTTCAAAATTTCCGCAATCAATCCAGCAACTTTTTTAGGCAAAGGACAAGTCGAGATTGTCTCACAAGCGGCAGCAGCCTGCAACGCTGACGTAATTGTTTTCAACACACAAATCAACCCGCGGGTGCAGCGAAACCTTGAAGCTGCCTTGAATCGGTGTGTCATTGATCGCGAAGAAGTGATTATCAGAATTTTTGCCGACAGAGCGAAAACCTCCGAAGCGAAGCTTCAAGCGGAACTCGCCTCGTTGCAATATTCTTTGCCGCGGCTCACTCGCAGGTGGAACGCGCTTTCGCAACAACGCGGCGGTGCATTTCGCTCACGCGGTGCTGGTGAAACGAAACTTGAGCTGGACAGCCGCGCAATCCGTGAACGCATTACCGCCTTGCGTGAAAAACTTTCCGACATCGAACGTGTGCGAAACAACCAACGCAAAAACCGCCTGCACTCGTCTTTGAAAACAGGCTCGATTGTCGGATACACAAATAGCGGCAAGTCGTCATTGCTGCAACTTTTGTCAAAACAAAAAACTGGCGTTGAAGATAAACTTTTCGCGACGCTCGACTCGCTCACAAAGCGGATTTTTTTGCCGAATGGAACATTTGCACTTTTAACTGACACTGTCGGCTTTGTCGATAACTTGCCGCACGATTTAATCGACGCATTCAAATCCACGCTGGAAGAAACTCGCTATGCCGACTTTTTGATTATTGTGTGCGACGCTTCACATCCAGCAATGCTCGAATGCTTGGAAGTTACCCAAAGCGTTCTGAGTAGCTTAGCTTGCGATGAAAAGCGGCGAATCATTTTTATCAACAAAACAGACGCGACATTTAATCCTGACGCGGTTGCTTCACTAAAGCAGCGATACCCAGATGCCATCGAAGGCTCCGTAAAAGAAAAAATCGGAATTGACACTTTACTCGAAAAAATCGAAAACCTAACTTGCTAACCGCAAACCTTTTCCTGCGTTTATTGGTATGTAAACGGAAAAGCTTATCTACGGGACGGTTCAAAAATTGACGTCCGTGTCAATTTTTGAACTTCGAGTTTTTCAAATGAAAAACTCGATAGTGATTTTGTACACCGCCATCCTTGGCGGGGATGTCGCCGCTTGCCGTCCATCATGTGCCAGAGCATTTTACGAATACGCAAAACGTCCCCTCGCATTGTCTTTAATATACATTGATTTCAAGACTTTGCTCGGGGACGTGTGCTTTAATGTCGCGGTATTTTGTGCCTAGCGTTTTGCTTTTACCGCTTCGATTGCGTGTTTCAACGCATCTTCGTACAAGTGTTCAGGCGGTTCTTTGATAAAGCCTTCCTTCATTAAAAGTGCCGTTTCATTTCGAGCTTCATCCAAAGATGCTTTTGCTGCTTTGTAGGCTTCGTCCCAAGTCATTTCGCGACGTGCGAGTCCTTCTTTCACTGCCTGCATTGCAACGTCGGCGGCTTCAACCGCATACACTTCGCTGTCTTCCATAGTTACAACAATGTGGTCTGGGTCAATGCCGACTTTTTCAGAATAATCCGCGATCGAGTGCGAACAGCGGATTGCCATACCGTCCGAGATTTTTTTGCTGCGAACGAGCAATGCACCTTTGAGAATGCCTGGGAAACAAACGGAGTTGTTAATTTGGTTCGGGAAGTCTCCGCGTCCAGTTCCAACGATAAACGCTCCAGCTTCTTTTGCTTCGTGCGGCCAAATTTCTGGAATTGGGTTTGCACAGGTGAACACAATCGCTTTTTTATTCATGCTTGCGATTTGTGCTTTTGTGATTGTTCCAGGGCCTGGTGTTGAAAGAGCGATTAACACATCGGCTCCCTTCATGGCTTCGTCAAAGCTTTCGACACAGTTCGGGTTTGTTTGCTGGCAAAGCTCCCACTTGCGATAGTAACGCGTGTCGGCTTCGATGTCCTTTCTGTTTTTGTGCAAGCCGCCCTTTGAGTCGCAGATAATCATTTTGGCTCCATCGCCTCCGTCCTGCAAAATCAATCGAGCAATCGTGGTATTCGATGCACCTGCACCCAAAAGTACAATTTTGCAGTCGCTCATTTTTTTACCAGCAAGCTTTAACGCATTTAGCAAACCTGCAAGCGTGATGCATGCTGTGCCTTGTGCGTCGTCGTGCCAAACTGGAACGTTGCATTCTTCACGCAAAGTATCCAATACTTTGAAACATTCTGGCTGCTGAATATCTTCCAAGTTGACAGCACCAACTGACGGCTCAAGCATTCGGACAAACTCAATGATTTTGTCGGCACTGTGTTTTCCAGCTTTCAAGCCATAGCGGGCTTCTTCTTCGGGGCGAACTCGAGAATCAATACACAAAGGATAAGCGTCAACCCCGCCGAGGTATTTCATCAGCATGCACTTACCTTCCATAACGCCTAAACCGCCAGGGGGTGTGCAGTCGCCGTCGCCTAATACTCGCGTTGAGTCGCTTACAACTGCAACCAAATTGCCACGCGAAACAAGCGAAAATGACGCGTCGTTATTGTCGCGGATTGTGGTTGAAATTGCGGAAATGCCCGGCGTATACCAAACACCGAACCAGTTAAAGCCATACAAACCGCACTTAGGCAAAGTTTGCAACTTGCCTCCGTAAAACTCATGCATTAAAACGGAAAGTCGTTTTAAGAACAAGGTGTTTGCCAGGGCTTTTTCTGCATCGGAAAAGTCTTTGGGCAACGCCTCCGAAATTGATTTTAAGTCTCGTGAAATTTTCATGTGAATATCATATCACGAAACTGAAAGTATTTCAAGCCATAATGCACGCAATTCGAAAAATTTTCAGGAAATTGGAGAATATCGGACTTGAACCGACAACCTATTGATTGCGAACCAATTGCTCTACCAGTTGAGCTAATTCCCCAAGCGATGCACACTATATCACATTTTTCAAATTTATGCAATAGGTTTTTTATTTTTTTGAAACACTTCGCACAACCTTACGCGGCTTTTTTTTGAAAAGGGCTGCTTTATTTTCACCGTTAGCTCGCTCGTTTCGTTTTTGAAAGCTGTCTCTTTTTTGGAAGTTGTCTGGTTTGCGACTTTCACGCTTTTTTTCTTCTTGAAATTTTTCAAAGCGAGCCTTTGACCGAGTTTTACGATTCTCTTCGATAAACGACAAACATTCGTCCAAACCCGCCAAAAAAGGCTGCAACTCATCTTCAAAAATCACCACGGAATGACGCTCAAATCCTGCACCCTCGGAGTCCTTGCTTTCTACCACTTGCAAAAAAACATCGCCTTTTGTATTTTCCTTCACATTAAAAAAATACGTCCTATTTTTTACCTTAACCGGTTTTGTAAAAATTTCACCTCGAGTACCCATATTAACCCCTGTCCTTGTAGTGAGTCTTGAAAAAGTTTTAGCTTTTCGCGACGGTTGCGATTCAGAATAAACAGCATCAAAAACGCCACCATTCATCATAATCAAAAGACGATTATACACATTTTCAAAAAAATATCAAATGAAAAAAACTATTTTTTAAAAAACCTTGCAATGAAACTTATTCGTGCGTTGATATTTTATAAAAAGCTTTTAGAGTAAACCAGCTCAAAACTCAAAATGCACAAACCTGTAAATCAAGCATTTACAAAAAAATGATTTTCCTCAGAATAACCGTTTTGCAAAAACCTTCAAAGCAAGAAACCGAAAACAAGCGTGCATTACACTGTCGCATAAAAGGCAATAATTCTCCGCTTAATGACAACATCTGAACACGGTTTTGTGCTATGCCCAAAACCGCTTGCCTAAAACTTTGTTGTGCGTTTATCTACTCGGACGCAATGTTGGCGAACAGCAATGTGCCAACTAAGCGGTAACGATTCAATTTGCTAGATTGAGCTTTTGGGGTATGTGGGAAATAGCTTCGGAACATGATGGGCAAATTAAAATCCGCAAGGATTTTAATTTGCCCCGTCGGTTGCACATTTCCGTGCAGGTTGCAAATAATCGATTAAATTAAAATCAACTCAATGTTTTGGCAAAATTAATGCAGCTGCCCATCTTGCTTTTAAGCATTATTAAAGGTAAAATGTCATCGATGAAAAAAGCTTTGTTTGTGCCGATAGTTTTTATTTTTTCGCTGGTGCTTTGTGCGGTGGGCACTGCTGGTATTTTTCAGCTTTATTTTTGTTCAGGCGGAATGTCGTTGATGTGTTCAATGCAGCAGTTCGGCAATCTTGTGTTGTGCTTCGTGCCGCTTTCGATGCTCATCGCCGCGATAATGGTGTTCGAATTTGTTTTGCGAAAAAATGTGCATCTTGGGCTTGCGACTCTGTTTTTGGTGCCAGTGATTATTGCTGGGGTTTTTGGTATTTATAAAATTATGCCTGAGCTGCAAAAACAAAATACTGGTTTTATTCTCAATGCACTTCAAACGTTCGGCACGGGAAGGTCGTTTTTTTTGCAATCGTTTTTCAGCGTCGGTAAAACATTTCTCGCCGACTGTGTTGCCGACGCACAAATAAGCAGCACCGCGTTTTTTATTTTTTCGTTTGCTTTTTGGGCGGCATTTTTTTCGTATTTTTTAATTGCTAAAAATTGCAGCGAGTGGAAACTTTTAAACTTTGTTTTAATGCTTGCGATGGTTGCTGGTAGTTTTTACTTGTATGCGTTTCTAAAGCAAAAAGCGGTGCAAGACTTTGCGGCGAAAACTTTTTTGCATCACAGTGCGATTCGCTTTGAAGCTTTTGTATTTTATGTCATTGCAGCGTTGCTATTTTTGTTTTTTGTAATTCGCTCGATTGTGCGATGGCAGCGTGAAAAAAAAAGGAGTTCCATTTGAAAACGGTAAAGCATTCTGCAGGAATTTTACACAAAACGCACGTGTACCTTTTTGGTTTGTCATTTGCTTTTTTAGTTTTTTCATTCGTGGTCAGTTTTTTTTTCCTGCCAGTTCCAAACTTGCTGAGCGATTTTGTGCTAAGATATAAGATAACAAACGCCTTTATTTTTTTTATTTTTATGTTTCCTGTTTTGCAAACTGGTTCTTTGCTTTGCATCTTTTCGTTTTTGTTTCCACTGATGGACGACAAAAATTCGCTCGACCGCAAAACTGCAATGCGATTATATTTGAAGCATTTGATGACTGTGCTAACTGTAATCCTTGCGTTGAATTTTTTGTTGTTTGAAGGCATTGCACCGAGCTTAAAACGCAAGCTAAAAAATTATGTTACGCAGTCGGAATTATATGCGGATAGCATTTCAGAGGCGGTGCAGTTGAAAGGCATCCGTCAACTGCATGCGAACAAAATGGCGATTAATGCGGCTAAACATGCACTTGAGATACAGCCTGACTCCGATAACGCACGTGCTTTGATGGAAGAACTTGCTCTCATTAACGCCGAGCTTTTGGCAATGCAGCCGCCAGAGGAATTTGTATCAGCATTGCCGACAGAAAACTTAAACGCAAAAGCTCTTTTGAATTTAGCGTCGGCTTCAATGAAACGTCTCGATTTTTTTTCGGCACATTATTTTGCAAGTCAAGCCACACAGTTTTGTTTGCCTGAAAGCAACGAATACAAAACGGCTCAAAGCCTTGTGCATAAGTCGTGGACAGCAATTCAAAACGGCGATGAATCTTTGCAAGCGGAGAATCGTGCATTGTACGAAAAAAAGCGTGCTGCGTATTGGGCGTTTTTGCAAGGAGATTATATACGAGCTTTGGATTTATTTTTTGAAATAAAGATGACGTTTAAAAGTACTGACCCAAATTTAAATGATGCTCAAGTGGATTGTTTTTTGGAAGCGATAAAAGAGAAATTAAAAACACGTGTGTTTTATTATTCCGATTTGGAGCGTGCTGCGGCATTTAAACGCTTGTCTAATTTTTCATTTCAGATAAAACACGAAAATCACGTTTTGTATGAGCTTCACGCTTCTGGTTTAGCATATCGTCAGGCAAATCAAAATGCTTCGGATAAAAATGCCGATATTTTTTTGAAAGATGTTACGCTCACGAAGTTCAATCACCTCAATCAAATTGGTTGGACAATGCATGCGGATTATGTGCGGGTTATTCCGAGTCCAGACAATAAAACTGACGTGCGTTTGCAGCTCACGTGTATGAGTGCCGACAGAAGTGCGGATGATATTTTTCCGGAAGTGCTTGCGGGAAATGTGTCCCAAAGCGATTCACTTTCCCACGATATACCGATATCGATGCAAACGTTTTTGCTTGCACCTGAAAATCAAAACAACGTGCGAGATATGAATTTGCTTACCTTGTATCAGCTTGCGAAAAACTCTTCGCGACTTAACTTAACCGAGGGTAAATTTTTGCACGAGTTGGTGTTCCGCTTGCTGCTTCCATTTTTGCTTTTTACCGTCGAGATTGCATTGGCAAGCCTTGCGTGGAATTTTCGCTTTGACGGATACCGCTTCAAGGTTGTGTACGTCCTTTTTATACCAGCTGTATTTTTGCTTGCTTCGGTAATACTTGAAATATCAATGTTTATCCTTTCGGTGCTCGTTCAGTTTTATATTGCAAAAATTCCTAGTTTGATATTTTTATGTGCTTGTGCAACGTGGGTTATTTTTACGGTGTATTATGCTGTAAAATTTTATCGGCAAGCAAAAAATTAAAATATATTCTGTGGTTTTGCATTGATTATTTTTTATATTTTTGTTATTCTCTTCTGGTGTTGAATTATGTTTTCACTGGATTTTAGGCAAGGGCGTAAAAAAGATGTGCCGTTAAATATTGCTGCGAAGAATCGTACGATTTGGCGTATTATCGATTTGATAACGTCGAACGAGTCTTTTTTGCTTTTTGGGCATACATTCCCTGATGAGGACTGCATTGCGTCCTTGACGGCTTTTGGACTTCTTTTGAGAAAATTCAACAAAAAAGTATACATTTGTGTCGAGTCTAAAATTAAGCGTCCGATTGAGTTTTTGGGCGAGTTGATTACATACAACGGCATCGAACTGTACAATGGTGTCCTTGGGGATATTCCGAAGCCCGATATAATTTTTGTGCTTGACACACCGAAGCCAGATATGATTGCAGCCGATAAAAACGGCTTAAAATTGTTAGCCGACCCGACGATTCCGAAAGTTGAAATCGACCATCACTTTGACGCGGATGCCCACACAGTTAGCAAACCTGAGCTTTCGCTGTTGCTCGTTGCATCGAGTACCTGCGAAATTATTGCACAAATATGCTATAAGCTTAATAAGCGTCCCGATATTTTGCAAAAGTATGGAATTACCGAACTTTATTCGCGGAATATCGTTTTAGCAATGCTTACTGGAATGCTCGGGGATGCGAAAGCTGGCGGATACCTTTTCAAAAAGCGTGACAAAAAAATATTCGATTATTTTTTCAATCACTTAAATGAGCTTTTGGTCAGACAACGTCGCCAAGATACGAAAAACATTGCTGACGCGGCTGAGCTACTTAATATCATTAATTCACTTTCGGTTGCCGAGCATAAAATTCTCAATAAAATTTTGGATTATTCGATTTATGACGGAGAAATCGGGGCAATCTTTTTGGATGAAAAAGCATCAGATATGATTTTTATGTTGGCGGAATATTCGCAGATTGTCGGAGTGATTAAAACAGCAACGAATGCAATCGCAGAAAATGCAGGTTTAATCGGAATTTCGGCATTTTATGACCCGAAAAGTATTTCCAACAAAATTCAGTATCGCGTGAGGGCATCGAGTGCTGGAAATTATTTGAACTTGCTCACATTGTTGCTTGATTTAAAAATTGAAGACGGTGGCGGACATCCTGGTGCGATTGCGTTTCGTGTAAACAAAGCTAATTTTTCAGATAAACAATTTATTGATTTTAAAAGCACCTTGATACAAAGGGTTCGAAAAATTATTGCGGTTGACAAAGGAATTCAATTTTCCGAATGAGTAAAGAGCAAAATCTCCGCCCCATAAATTATAACCGCGAGTGCAATGCCACACTTGAAAAAATACAATCGGCTGGAAAAAAGCCATCGCTACTTTTGCATGTGTGCTGTGCACCTTGCTCGTCGGCTGTGCTTTTGAAGCTGCAAGAATATTTTCGCATAACGCTTTTTTATTACAATCCGAATATTGCCCCGCACGAAGAATACCGCAAACGTGAAGGCGAGTTGCAAAAACTGCTCGCATTTTACAAAAAAGATTTGCAGCTGAATTGTGATGTTTTTCCAGCAGACTATAACCACGAAGAATTCTTGGCGGCAATAGCTGGACTTGAAGGCGAACCCGAAGGCGGAAACCGCTGCGAAAAATGCCACGCACTTCGTTTGGGCAAAACTGCCGACACTGCACGGAAAAACGGCTTTGAGTATTTTTGCTCAACGCTTTCGATAAGCCCTTTGAAAAATGCCGGCCGCATTAATCGATTGGGCTATTCGCTTCAAGATAAAACTTGTATTTGGTTGCCGAACGATTTTAAAAAAGAAAACGGATTTTTGCAGTCAACGTTGATTGCAAAAAAGTATGGGCTTTATCGGCAAGAATATTGCGGTTGCGAATTTTCGAAAGGTGCATCGGAAAGCGAAACCAGCAGATAAACCTTTTCGGTGGTCGCTTAAAATCAAAAGCCTTTGACGTTTGTCAAAGGCTTTTTTCTGTCGTTTATTTTTTACCGGCTTGTACCAAAGTTACCGCTGCCGTTGTAACAATGTCGTCAACCGAGCAGCCACGCGAAAGGTCTGAAAGCGGTCTCGCAAAACCTTGCAAAAATGGACCGTAGGCTTCCGCTTTTGCTAAACGCTGTACGAGCTTATACCCGATGTTGCCTGAACCGAGGTCAGGGAATATCAGAGTGTTTGCCCGTCCTTTCACCTCAGAGTTCGGAGCTTTCTTTTGCATAACGCTCGGAACGATGGCTGCATCGGTTTGCAGCTCACCGTCAAAGGTAAAGTCTGGCTTGCGTTCAAGCACGAGTTTTGTTGCTTCACGCACGCGTAAAATATTTTCGTCTTTGTCGCCGCCTGAGCCTTTTGTCGAATAAGAAAGCAACGCGACAACTGGTTCGGCTTCAACAAAGGTTCTAAAACTTTCGGCGGCTTGGAACGCAATGTCAGCGAGCTGTTCAGCAGACGGCGTCGGAACAACCGAGCAGTCCGAAAAAATAAACACGCCGTCTTTGCCATACTCACGGACAGGCGTTTCCATCAAAAAGCACGATGAAGCTGTTTTTACACCAGCTTTCGTTCCGACAATTTTTAAACCAGCGCGCAAAACATCAGCCGTAGTGTGCAAAGCTCCTGCAACCATTGCGTCAACCTTGCCCTGAGCTAACATCATCGCAGCAAAGTTTACGGTTTTCAGCATGTCGCTTTTTGCTTCCTCTTCGGTCATACCCTTTGCTTTACGCTTTTCGTAATATGCCTTTGAAAAACTGTCGAGTAAATCCGATTTTGCTGGGTCAACCAAATCCAAGCCATCGAGCGAAACGCCAGCTTGTTTTGCCACCGCTTCAATTTTTGACTTTTCGCCCAAAAGATACACTTTCGACGCAATTTTTTCACTTAAAATCTTTGCCGCGGCGGTGACGGTTCGTACTTCTTCGCCTTCAGGCAAAACCAACACGTTGCCAAAACTTTTCGCCTTGGCTTTCATTTTATCACTAAAAGACATGCTGCCTCCAAAATATTTACAAATGCATTGTAACCCGAATAACAAATTTTTACAAGAGGAAATCGTACATTTTGCGAAAATCAATACGACTAAAAATTCTCGCACGCTCAATTTGCCATTGTAGCCATTCACCTAAAGTGCAACCGATGTGGAGCCTTAAAATCCTTGCAAGGATTTTAAGGCTCCTAGCTTGTGCAAGATGCAGAGTTAGCATACAAACTCGAAGTCACTTTTGCGAAGCAAAAACCAGCCATGGATGGCTGTGTACATAAGCAACAGCGTACTAAGGATATACGCTTTTAAACACTGGCACAGGATGCCAGTCAATTTTTGAACCGCAACGAGCGTATTCCTAGAATGCACTGGCAAATGATGGAGAACTTAAAATCCAAAACGGATTTTAAGTTCTCCCGTGTGCTGCACGTTCGGTTAATGAAGATAAATGGCGGTTACTTTTCAATGTGAACTTTAGGTGAATGGGGACAAGGCGAAGGCTTTACTGAAAAAGACGAGTGGAAATCCTCGACGTGCAATGTGGAGCTTTGACGGCGAAAGAATTTTTGAAAACTTACGCCTTAATCTTTTTTTATTTTGCCCGATAATTGAAAATGAAAGCGAAGGCTTCGTTTAAGGAGTTTTTATGGACGTGAGTATTGTACCGATTACGCGAGTTGATGCAGTTTCGCCGGTTGAGCAAAAGGCACAGAAAAAAAGCGCAAGTGCAAAAGGTAGCTTGAATTTTGCCGAAGTTTTGAATAATTTGCAGCAAAATGAGCTTGCTGGGAAAATCGCGGCGGGAACAAATGCTGCGGCAAAACCAGCAGCTGTCAATTTTCCAGCTGTATCGAGTGGCACAAAATCTTTGAATATTTTGAACTCGCGATTGAACGGAGATTACACGACTTCGCTGGCGATTGAAAATCCGACCGATGCCGACAAAAACCGAACTCCGCAGGGAAACGCTGCCGGCAGCTTTTCCGCAAAGGGAAAAACAATTGACAAAACTTCGAAGCTTTATGAGCAGGCACTTGAGCTTGAGTCGTACTTCGTGAAAATAATGGTGAACACGATGAAAGATACGCTGAGCGGCAACGTTTTGGGAAAGGACAGTTACGCGTCAAAAATGTACCGCGATATGATGTTTGAGGAGCTTTCGCGAGTGGTTACTAAAAATGCTGGCTTCGGTTTAGCCGACCAAATTTATTTGGAGCTGACATAAAATGGACTGTAAACAACTTGCGGCATATTTTGACCACACGCTTTTGAAGCCGACTGCAACTCGAAGCGACATTGAAGCCCTTTGTGCTGAAGCTGAAAATTATGGGTTTGCTTCGGTTTGTGTGAATTTGTGCAATGTGAGCTTTGCCCGCAAAATGTTAAAACACGAAATTAGGGTTTGCTCGGTGATTGATTTTCCGTTTGGGAGTGCCGGAGCTTCCTCAAAAATGCATCAGGTGCAGGAAGCTGGAGAAAACGGAGCGTCTGAAGTCGACGTGGTTATCAATATCGGGAAGCTTATTGACGGCGATAAAGCGGCTTGTGTTGCAGAGCTAAAGCCTCTTTGCGAGTTCGCACACCGCAATTCAATGACTGTGAAGGTAATTGTTGAAACCTGCTATTTAGATGAGGCACATATTCGCGATGCTTGCGAAATTGTCGAAGCAAGTGGTGCCGACTTTATAAAAACATCAACGGGATACGGAACTCGAGGTGCAAGTTATGATGATATTATCCTTTTCAAAAAATATTTAAAACGAAACACGCAAATCAAAGCATCAGGCGGAATTCAAACGCTTGAGCAGGCTCGAAAGTTTTTATCGCTTGGTTGCACGCGGCTAGGGACGAGTCGGACTGTTGGAATTATAAACGAAGCTTATTCGGCAGGAGTTATTGCATAGCCACCGCCCGATTTGAAAAGAGGCAGTTTGAAAGTTATCGGTTTAAGGAGAAAATATGGCAGAATATCACATTGAAGGTGGCGTTCCAGTTTCGGGAACGATTTCAGCGAGTGGAAATAAAAACGCAAGTTTACCAGCGATTGCGGCGGCAGTTTTAACTGCGGAGCCTGTTGTTTTGCGTAATATGCCCGATATTGAGGATGTCCGCGTTATGCTCGAGGTGTTTAAAAGTTTTGGCGGAACTGTGAAAAAACTCGGACAAAACGATTTTCGTCTTCACCTGAAAGAAGTAACCTCACACGAAGTTCCGCCTGACCTTGCAACTAAAATCCGTGCGTCAATTTTGTTTGCAGGCCCGCTGGTTGCGAGATGCGGCGAAGCTATTTTACCGCCACCAGGTGGCGACGTTATCGGACGCAGACGCTTGGACACACACTTTTTGGCGTTGCAGGAGCTTGGAACGAAAATCACTGTTAACGGACGCTTTCACTTTCAAGCAAAAAAGCTCGCCGGTTGCGATTTATTTTTGGATGAAGCTTCGGTTACTGCAACCGAAAACGCAATTATGCTTGCCGTGCGTGCTTCTGGCACAACGACAATTACAAATGCAGCTTGCGAGCCTCACGTTCAGGACTTGTGCAATCTCCTCAATGCGATGGGTGCAAATATTTCTGGAATAGGCTCAAACGTTCTTCACATTGAAGGTGTGAGTGAACTGCACGAAGCAGATTTTAAGATTGGACCCGACTACATGGAAATCGGTTCGTTTATCGGTTTGGCAGTTGCAACAAAGGGAAGCATTACCATCGAAAACATAAACCCGCCCGATATGCGTCCTCTCATTCCCGCGTTTAAAAAAGTCGGCGTAACTTTCAAGATAAACGGCACTTCGCTGAGCGTTGACAGTCGTCAAAAGCTCAAAGTCAATACCGACTTCGGCGGAATGATTCCCAAAATCGACGACAGCCCTTGGCCTGGATTTCCTGCCGACTTAACAAGCATTATGACCGTGGTTGCGACGCAAGTTTCGGGGACAGTGCTAATCCACGAAAAGATGTTTGAGTCGCGAATGTTTTTTGTGGATAAGCTCATCGGAATGGGGGCACGCATTACACTTTGCGACCCGCATCGAGCGGTTGTTTCGGGACAATGCGACCTTCACGGCGGTCAGTTGGTTTCGCCCGACGTTCGAGCTGGCATGGCAATGATAATCGCGGCTTGCTGTGCGAAAGGCAAAAGCGTTATCAGCAACATTTACCAAATCGACCGTGGCTACGAAAATCTGGAATCGCGTCTCAAAAGTTTGGGCATCCGAATCGAAAAAAAATAATCAGTGATTTTTCACACTGAGAGCATTTTTGCCGAATACTTCCAAAGCCTCACCTGCCACGGACTCACGCCGAAATACGCAATGCAATGATGTAACCCACAATGCTCGGCGTGAG